>JAQGLF010000370.1 GCA_028293025.1 Alphaproteobacteria bacterium | reverse complement strand
CGGCGGCGGCGCCGCATCCGCGGCCGCATCGACACCGTTGATCGGCGCCGAAGCCGGATCGCTCGCCGCCCGGTGGAGTTGCGGCGCCAGCTTCTGGAGCTCCTCGGGCGAGGCGCACCAGCGGATCCAGGCGTCGGCGACGAAATCGCCCGGATCGTCATAAGCGAGCTTCGGAGTCGCCGCGACCACGGCGAATCCGTCGGGGTTGATGACGAAGGGCCGGAACGCCGGCGCCGCGCGTCCGGCCGTCTTCGCCGCCACCTCGCCGCAGACGGCGCCGCCGACGCCGCTCCTGAGGTTGCGATATTGCGCGTCCTTCGCATCGGGCATGGCGGCCGGCATCGCGCGCGCGATCAGATCCCGGATCCGCGCCGCATCGTCCTGGCCCGAGGGCGCGCCGAGATTGGCGAGCATGGCATTGGCCTCGGCGCCGACGGCCGCCGCCTCGTTGTCCGCGACATTGCCGCCGCCGCCGCCGCGCGACCCGCAGCCGGCGAGCAGCAAGGCCACCGCCGCCGCGCCGCCCAGATGAGAAGGCTTCACCGACAGGCTCACAAGGCAAAAAGCATCCCGTCCGACCATCAGGCGAGCCGCATCGCGTCCTTCGCCGAGCGCGGCCGCATCCGGGTGACGGTCACGCGGGTGCCGCCGCCGGTGAGGCCGTAGAGCCTCTTGGCGAAGCCCCAGGGGAGACGGATGCAGCCGTGCGAGGCGGGATAGCCGGGCAGATGGCCCGCATGGAGGGCGACGCCGGACTGGGTCAGCCGCTGCATGAACGGCATCGGCGCGTTGCTGTACTGATTGGAGCGGTGGTGCACCGCTTTCTGGAGGATGTGGAAAATGCCGGTCGGCGTCTCGTGGCCGGGCTTGCCGGTGGAGACGGGCGAGGTGGCGACGAGGGCGATTCCGGAAAACACCCAGGCCTTTTGCTGGGGAATGCTGACCAGGATGCGGATGCCGGCGCCCGGCGCGGGCCAAACCGGGCGCGGCGCCTTCGCCGCGGCGGCAGGCTGCGGCGCGGGCGGCGGAACGCTGAGGCAGCCGGTCGTCCCCAGCCAGCAGGCGGCATCGGCGAACACCGCCGGATCGATCGGCAGGCGCGGCGGCGGCGACACGCTCGCCACCAGCAGCACGGTCGCGCCGGCGGAGAGCCACCAGAGCCTCGTCTTCCTGCCGGGAAT
The DNA here is from genome assembly GCA_028293025.1 of Alphaproteobacteria bacterium. Lineage (GTDB taxonomy): Bacteria > Pseudomonadota > Alphaproteobacteria > Sphingomonadales > Sphingomonadaceae > Allosphingosinicella. Next base: position 8,114 of record JAQGLF010000370.1, on the reverse strand, counting down.
CGCCCACCGCATGCCCCTGCCTAACATCGGCGGAAGGCTCTGTTAACTTTGTTGCGCGGCGGGAATTCATCCTTTCGATGTCGGTCGCCGCCTAAAGTCTGTTCCCTAGGCGGGCGGTTCCTCGAACAGATCGATCCGTTCGTGGCGGCCGCGGGCCTTGCGCCGGGTGCGGTAATGCGCGGCGACGCGCCATGCGACGAGCGCGAGCGCGACGAGGATGATGGCATAAGCGATCAGGGGTTTGGACAACACGCATTACTCCGAGGACCGGAGCAAAGCGCCCTGGCTCCGAATCGGTTGCAATTCCGCGTCACTTTACGCCGCCGGAACGAATCATGCGAGCGGCAGTGAAGGGCGCCGCTATCCCCTTCGGCGGTTCAGATGGGAAAGCCCGGCCGGCAAGGCGCGGGCGAGATCCTCAGGCGATCTTGTCGGCGTAGAGGAAGCGGCCGGGGCCGAGGCGCTGCAGCACTTGCTGGAGGCTGTTGTAGCTCAGCGCGAAGCAGCCTTCGGAGCGGCCGAGCTTGCCGTGCTCGGTGGCGACTTCCGGCTCCGCATACCAGGCGCTGTGGACGACGATCGCCCGCGCTTCGGCATTGCTGTTCGAGGTGTCGAGGCCGGAGAGGCGGATCGACCGGCCATATTTGCCGGGATAATAATCGCCGGTGCGATAGCCGCCGCTGGACGACGCTTCCGAACCCATGTCGTTCGAGAAGCGCTCGAGCCAGCCGCTGTGATCGGGATCCGAGCCGCGGCCATGGGCGACATAATGGCTGGTGATGCGGCCGCTCGCCGTGTCGAGCAGGTAGAAGCGCGGCTCGCGCGACGGCCGGCTGAAATCGGCGATGCCGACCACGTCGGTATAGGTGAGCGCCGAGCGATGCCGGTCGAAGGCGGCGCGGGCGCGGGCCAGCAGGGCCGGATTGACCGGCCCCGTGACGATCGGCGCCGGCCCGGTGGCGGGGAGCGGTGAGACCGGAACCACGTTGGCCGGGACGGGCAAGGGATCGCGCAGCCGGGCCACGATCTGGGCCAGCGACTGTGCCTTTGCGGCGGTGCCCGCGAGCAAAGTCGCCGCGGCGCCGGTGCCAAGCAATTGCCTGCGCGAAACTTCCAAAATTTTGACCCCTCGCTCCTGATCTCGAATGTAGTGCGATTCTCTTGTGATTCCAAATATCTGCGGGCGACTCACCGCGTCATACCCGCGACTCGCCGCAATTATTGGGAACAAAGCTTACCGCCGGGTTTCACGGCAAGCCGTTCCGGCGGCGAACCGTGTTCGTTTCGCGTCCGGTGGAACCTGGCGACGGGCGGAGGCGTCTTCGAATCGATGAGCGCGTTCGACCGCCTGCCCTGGAAGCCCGGAATGCCGCCGATGGAGGCCAAGCTGGTCGAATCGCTCCCCGAAGGGGAGGGCTGGCAATACGAGCCCAAATGGGACGGCTTCCGCTGCCTCGCCTTCCGCGACGGCGACGACATCGCCCTGATGTCCAAATCGGGCCGGCCGCTCGGCCGCTATTTCCCGGAAATGGTCGAGGCGGTGCGGGCGGTGCCGGCGGAGCTCTTCATCGTCGACGGCGAATTGATCATCCCGATCGGGGGCGTGCTCTCCTTCGACGCGCTGCAGCTGCGCCTGCATCCCGCCGAGAGCCGGATCCGCAGGCTGTCGCGCGAGACGCCGGCGCAGATCATGCTGTTCGACCTGCTCGCGCTCGGCGGCAAAAGCTATGTCGACGAGCCGCTCTCCGCGCGGCGGGAGGCGCTGGAGAGCCTCGCTTCGCCGCCGCCCCGGCCGGACATCCTGCTCTCCCCCTTCACCCTCGAATGCGAGGTGGCGAAATCCTGGCTGGAAATGGCGGGCGAGGCGCTGGACGGCGTCGTCGCCAAGCGCCGCGACGGTCCCTATGAATCGGGCGAGCGGGCGATGCTCAAGGTCAAGCAGCTGAAGACGGCGGATTGCGTCGTCGGCGGCTTCCGCTACGGGACCGGCAGCCGCCAGGTCGGCTCGCTGCTGCTCGGCCTCTACAATGAGGCGGGAAAGCTCGACCATGTCGGCTTCACCTCGGCGATCGCGGCGCGCGAGCGGGCGGCGCTGACCAAGAGGCTGGAGAAGCTGATCGAACCGCCCGGCTTCACCGGCGATGCGCCCGGCGGCCCGAGCCGCTGGTCGACCGAGCGGACCGGCGAATGGCAGCCGCTGCGGCCCGAGCTGGTCGCCGAAGTGCGCTACGACCATGTCACGGGCAAGCGCTTCCGCCACGGCACCAGATTCCTGCGCTGGCGGCCCGACAAGGCGCCCGAGCAGTGCCGGATGGACCAGCTCCAGCCCGAGGCGCGGCCGGCGGCGCTCGCCGCGGATCTGGAGATGGCGAGATGAGCGAGCGTTTCGTCGAAGGGGTGCGGCTCAGCAGCCCGGACAAGATCCTCTACCCCGAGCAGGGCATCACCAAAGGCGAGCTGGCGGATTATTACGTCGCGGTGGCCGAGCGCATGCTGCCCCACGTCGCCTTCCGGCCGATCACCATGGTCCGCTGCCCCGCCGGGAGCGAGACCAAATGCTTCTACCAGCGCCATGCCGGTTCGGGCGTCCCCGAGCAGCTGCACGAAGTGACGATCCCCGGCTTCGACGAGCCCTATCTCTACATCGCCGATGGGCCGGGGCTGATCGCTTTGGTGCAGATGGGCGTGCTCGAAATCCATCCCTGGGGCGTGACCGTCGCGCATCCCGACCGGGCCGACCGGATCGTCTTTGATCTCGATCCCGACGAGGGTCTCGGCTTCGGCGACGTGATCGCGGCGGCGAAGGAGGTGCGCGCGCGGCTGAAGCGGCTGGGGATCGAGAGCTTCGTCAAGACCACCGGCGGCAAGGGCCTCCACGTCGTCGCGCCGGTCGAACCGACCGCGGCGTGGAAGGAAGTGAAGAGCTTCGCCCGCGGCGTCTCGGCGGAAATGGCCGCCGACGCGCCGGGCAAATATCTGACCAAAGCTTCGAAAGCGGAGCGGACAGGGCGGATCTTCATCGATTACCTCCGCAACGACCCGACCTCGACCGCCGTCGCCCCTTATTCCACCCGCTCGCGCACCGGCGCGCCGGTGGCGACGCCTCTGCGCTGGGACGAGCTCGGCCCGAAGCTCGACCCCAAGGCCTTCACCATCCGCACGATCCCCGCCCGGCTCACGCGGCAGCGTTCCGATCCCTGGGCCGACATGCCCACCCTCCGCCAGCGCCTGCCGGACTTGCCGCGGGGGTGATGCGCCCTATGTGGGCGGCGAAGGAGATTCACATGGCCGAACAACAAGCCACGCTGGCGGGCGGGTGCTTCTGGTGCACCGAGGCCGTGTTCAACGACGTGATCGGCGTTTCGAAGGTCGAGAGCGGCTATATCGGCGGCCACGTCGCCAAGCCGACCTATCGGCAGGTCTGCGGCGGCGACACCGGCCATGCCGAGGCGATCCGAATCACCTTCGATCCGGAGATCCTCTCCTACGGCGACTTGCTCGACCTGTTCCTCGCCACCCACGATCCGACCCAGCTCAACCGGCAGGGCAACGACGTCGGCACCCAATACCGCTCGGCCATCTTCCCCTGTTCGGCCGAGCAGGAAGCGGAAGCCCGCGCCGCGATCGCGCGGGCCGGAGCCGACTGGCCGGCGCCGATCGTCACCACCATCGAGCCGCTCGGCAACTGGTGGCCGGCCGAGGATTATCACCAGGATTATTGGTCCGGCGAGGGCAAGCGCAATCCCTATTGCATGGCCGTCATCCCGCCCAAGCTGAAGAAGCTGCGCAAAAGCTTCGCCAATCGGGTGAAGAGCGACGCGGCGGCGGTTTAACCGCCGAAAGGGCCGGAGCGACGCCCCGGCCCTTCCCTTTCCTCAGCGACGGCGGAAGTCGCGGTCGTGCTTGTCGACGCGGACGCTTGCGCTCAGCGCGTCGAGCCGGCGGTCGAGATCGCGGCGCTCGTTCATGTCGAGGCCGCCGCGACGGTAGCCCTGCTCGAGACGCTGGACCTGGTTGAGGCGGATGCGCAGGTTCGCCGCTTCGCCGCGGGTGAGCCCGCCGGAGCGGACGCCCTGGTCGATCCGCATCGAGATCTGCGCCTCTTTCTGGTTGAAATTGCCGCCGAAGGGCGCCGCATCGGCGGTGCCGGTGAGCCCGGTCAGGGCCGCCGCGGTGGCGGCGAGGGTGAGGATCGTCTTCTTCATCGTCTTTCTCCTTGCGCAGTGGATCGGCGCTGGAGAGGAGATGCGGCCGCCGCGTCGCAGGTCTTTGTCGGGCCGGTTCGAAAATCGTCGCAAATTGTCTCAGTCGCGGGACGACGCCGCCCGGCGCAGGCGGTCGTTGATGGCGCGGCCGATTCCTTCCTCCGGCACCGGCGCCACGGCGATGCATGCCTTGGCCTGGGCTTCGGCGCGGTGGAGGGCGTGGAAGAGACGCGCCGCCGCCTCCCGCAAATCGCCCTTCGCGCTGAGGCTGTCGTCGCCGGCGACGGCGCCGAAGCCGATCAGCCATTCGTCGGGCTCCGCCGCCGTCGCGTCGAGCCGCAGCGCCTTGGTCGGCGCGTAATGGCTGCGCAGCTGGCCCGGCGCCTCGATCGCGCTCTTGCCCTCGCCTTCCGCGAGGCTGGCCAAAGCGGCCAGCTCGGCGAAGTCGATCGGGCCCGGCCGGAGCAGGCGGATGCCGCCGTCCTCGTCGACGGCGACGATGGTCGATTCCACCCCCAGCTCGGTCTCGCCGCCGTCGACGACCAGAGGGATACGCCCTTCGAGCGTCTTCACGACATGGTCGGCCCGTGTCGGGCTGATGCCGCCGCTCGCATTGGCCGAGGGTGCAGCGAGAGGGCGGCCGCAGGCTTCGAGCAAAGCCCGCATCGCAGGGTGGGCGGGGCAGCGAAGGGCGATCGTCGCGAGCCCGGCGGTGACGACGGGCGCGATCGCGGCGCCCGCCTTCAGCGGCAGGACGAGGGTGAGCGGGCCCGGCCACCAGGCCAGAGCCAGCGCGCGCGCGGCATCGCCGAAGCTGGCGATCTCCTCCGCCTGGGCGAGGTCGCGGACATGGACGATCAAGGGATTGAAGGCGGGTCGCCCCTTCGCCTCGTAGATGCGGCGGACCGCCTCCTCATTGGTCGCGTCGGCGGCGAGGCCGTAGACCGTCTCGGTCGGCACCGCGACCGGCTCCCCAGCCAGAATCAGCCGGCAGGCCTCCTCGACGGCCGCCTTGCCATAGGCCGCGATGCGGGTCGCGAAGGGCTGGTTTTGCGGCGCCACCGGGCCGCGCTATAGCCCCCGGACCCGCCGCGCAACCGAGAGGTCCGATGACCTACGCCCCGCCCATTGCCGAGCAGCTCTTCGTGCTGAAGCATGTCGTCGGCATGGACGCGCTCAGCGGCCACGACGCCTTCGCCGATGCGACGCCGGACCTGGTCGAGGCGATCGTCGAGGGCGCCGGCGCGTTCGCCGCCGGCGCGTTCGCGCCGCTGAACCGCGTCGGCGACGAGACCGGCGCCAGATGGTCGCCGGACGGCGTCACCATGCCGGCCGGCTTCCGCGCCGCCTATCGCGCTTATGTCGACGGCGGCTGGGGCACGCTGGCGGGGCCGAAGGATTTCGGCGGCCAGGGCCTGCCGCTCGCCTTGGCCACTTTGGTGATGGAGGATCTCGGCGCCGCCAACATGGCCTTCTCGCTGGTGACGATGCTCTCGGCGGGCGCGGTCGAGGCGCTGAAGCATCACGGCACCGGGGAGCAGCAACGGCTCTGGCTGCCGAAGCTGGTGACCGGCGAATGGACCGGCACGATGAACCTCACCGAGCCCCAGGCCGGCTCGGACGTCGGCGCGCTCCGCACCCGGGCCGAGCCGGTGGGCGACGGCAGCTACCGGATCCGGGGCCAGAAGATCTTCATCACCTATGGCGAGCACGATCTCGCCGACAATATCGTCCACCTCGTCCTCGCCCGCACGCCCGATGCGCCGCCGGGAACGAAGGGTATCACCCTGTTCCTCGTCCCCAAGTTCCGGCTCGATCCTGACGGGGGCATCGGCACGCACAACCATGTCCGCTGCGTCTCGATCGAGCATAAGCTCGGCATCCACGCCTCGCCGACCTGCGTCATGGCCTATGGCGAGGAGGGCGACTGCCTCGGCTGGCCGATCGGCGGCGAGCAGGAGGGGATGCGGGCGATGTTCACGATGATGAACAATGCCCGGCTCAACGTCGGCCTCCAGGGCGTGTCGATCGGCGAGCGGGCGACGCAGGCGGCGGCCGCCTTCGCGCTGCAGCGGGTGCAGGGGATCCGGGAGGGCAAGCCGGTGGCGATCGTCGCGCATCCCGACGTGCGGCGGATGCTGCTCAGGATGAAGAGCCTCACCCAGGCGGCGCGGGCGCTCGCTTATTACACCGCCGGCCAAACCGACCGGGCGAGCCTCGGCGACCGGGACGCCAAGGCGCGTGCCGACCTGCTGACGCCTTTGGTCAAGGCCTATGGCACCGATATCGGCGTCGAGGTGGCGAGCCTCGGCGTCCAGGTCCATGGCGGCATGGGCTATATCGAGGAGACCGGCGCCGCCCAGCATCTGCGCGACATCCGCATCGCGCCGATCTACGAAGGCACGAACGGCATCCAGGCCGCCGACCTGGTCGGCCGCAAGCTGGGGCTCGAAGGCGGCAATGTGCTCGAACGGCTGCTCGCCGACATCGAGGCCGATGGGGAGGGGCCGCTGGCGGCGCTGGCCGGCGAATGCCGGCGGCTGGCGGCGCATCTGGCCGCGGCGCCGATGGACGACCGCCTGGCCGGCTCTTACCCGTTTTTGACGATGCTCGGCACCGCCGCCTGCGGCTGGCTGATGAAGCGCCAGGCCGACGCGCTCGACGGGTCGGAATCGCCGGACTTCGCCGCGATGAAGCGGGCGGCGGTGCGTTACTATCTCGAGCAGGTCGTCCCCGAAGCCTTGGGTCTCGCCGCCCAGGCGACGGCCGGGGCGGAATTGCTCTATTCGGTGTCGGACGAAGCACTGGCGGGCTAGCAAACCCGTCATCCCGGCGGAGGCCGAGATCTCAGCGAGCCAAGGGCGCCGAGCTCGTCACCCGCTGGGATCCCGGCCTCCGCCGGGATGACGAGGAGGGGGAGGCCGGGCTCCTGGGCGACAGGTCAGACCATCACCCTCTTGCCGTCCCGGCGGCCCACCGAACGGTAGATGCGCGGGCCGAGGTCGAGGCGGAAGGCGCCCATGCGGGCCGCCGGATTCTCCGCCTTGCGGCCGACCAGCCAGGATTTGGAAGTCCGCCCCTCGCCCTCCTCCGCCCAGTCATAGGCGACGTTGATCGCCACGCTGGGGACGAAGATCGAGCGGCCCTGGAGCTCGATCCCCCGCACCTCCTCCGCCTTCATCGCGATCTCGGCGGCGAGGCGGAGGCTCTCGCCCGGCGGCAGCGAGACGTGGGGCGAGCCGCTGTGGCGGTGGATCGGGCCGCCGAGAAAGGCGGCGATCTGCTGCTCGTCGGCGGCGTTGAACATGCGCGTGTCGATGCGGATGTTGCGGGCCGGGGCGTCGCCGACATTGGTGACGACGAGCATGTAATTGAGGCTCGCCTCGCTCTGCGTCGACGCCGCGCGGTCGGGCTCGATGTCGACCTCCAGCCAGGGCCGGATCGCCGCCCCGGCGGGCGCGGCGCCCGCCACGGGCATTTCTTCGGGCGCGGCGGGCGGCACGGGCCTTTCATCGGGCGCCGGCCGTTCTCCAGGAAGGAGCGCGCCGGCCAGCGCGCCGCGATCCGCCTCGTCCCGTTCGGCGAGGCCCCGGCGGCGGCGGAAGAAGGCCAAAGCGAGCAGGCCGAGCATGACCGGCACGCCGAGCCAGAGCCAGGAATAGCCTGTCTCCGCCGGTGCGGCGGCGGGCGCCGGCGTCGTGACGGGTTGGGCGGGCTGCGCCGCAGAGCCGGTCACCGCCGGCGCCTCGACGGGCGGCGAGGTGGGCACCGGTGTCGGGGCGGGAGCAGGCCGGGCCGCCGGGGCGGCAGGCTGCTCCACAAGCCGGCGTGGCGGCGTACGCACAGGCGCGGTCGTCGCCGGGCCGGTCGTGCGGCCGGCCGAAGGAACGGGGCGCGCGGCAGTCGCCG
>JAQGLF010000030.1 GCA_028293025.1 Alphaproteobacteria bacterium | reverse complement strand
ACCCGGCCGAGCTGCTGGATCGCCGCGCCGAAGAAGGGCTTATGGTTCATCACCATCTTGAAGCCGTTATAGCTCGCCGGATTGTGGCTGCCGGTGATCATGACGCCGCCGTCCACGGGGAGCTCCGCCTCGGCATAATAAAGCATCGGCGTCGGGCCGATGCCGATCCGCACCACGTCGATGCCGGTCTCGGTGAGGCCGTGGATCAAGGCGGCCTCGAGCGCCGGCGAGCTGTCGCGGCCGTCGCGGCCAACGGCGACGCGAAGGCCGCCCTCGCGCTTCAGCATCGTGCCGAAGCTGCGGCCGACCGCCTCCGCATCCGCCTCGCCAAGCGTCTCTCCGACGATTCCCCTGATGTCATATTCGCGCAAGATCGTCGGGTCGAAACGATGGCTCATCGGCGGCTCCATTTTGGATTGGGATCGAGGCTCAAGACGCGCGAGGCGTCCGGCAGTTCAATTCGGCGACCAGCGTGTCGCGGGCGAGGTTGACGCGGCGGGCCAGCTCGGCCGAGCCGCCGGCGTCGGGATGGACCCTGGCGATCAGCCGGCGGTGGGCGGCGCGGATCTCGGCGAGGCTGGCATTGTCGGCGACGCCGAGCAGCCGACGCGCATCCTCGACCGGCATCGGCTTTGCGCCTCGCGGCCGGCGGCGATGGGCAGCCCACAACAAGGCCCCCGCCATCAGCGCCGCGCCCGGCAGCAGCGCGCTCCGCATCAGCATCTCGAGCCCGAGCAGGAAGATCAGGCCGGCGGCGACGTCGTCATAGGTGAAGCCCTTGAGCCGGCCGGACCACCAGGCCCAGATGAACCCTCCCGCCGCGAGCAGGATGAGCGGGCCCATGACTCAGCCCGCCAAGGCGGCGGCGCGGGCCGGCGCGGGCGCGCCGCTCTCATTGGGAAGGGCGAAGCCGGCGATCATCTCGCGCAGCTCCTGCCGCGCCGCGATATGGGCGATGCCGACCTCGCCCAATTGCTGGAGGTCGAGCAAGGTGAGCCCTTTGGGAAAAAGCTCGCGATAGATGACGCGCTCGCCCAGACCCGGAATGACGCGGAAGCCGACCCGGCGGGACAGCTCGTTCAGCGCCTCGCCGACGCGGCGCATGTTGCGCGCCTCGATATGCTGCATGCGGTTCCTGAGCACGACCCAGTCGACGCTGGCGCCGTGCGCCTTGGCACGCTGGGTGCGGCTGTTCCAGACCAGCTCGGCATAGAAGCTGGGCCGGCGGACGCGGTAGGTCTCCGCGTCGACCTGGCCGATCAGGTCGAGGTCGACGAAGCTGTCGTTGATCGGCGTGACCAGGGTATCGGCCCGCAGCATCGCCTTGCGCGCGTCGGGATCGTCACGGCCGGGCGTATCGACGACGACGATATCGGCATCCCCGGCGAGGCGATCCAGCAGCGCATCGATCGCCTCGCTTTTGGCGGGATCGAACGTCTCGTAGAGCGGCATCGGCAGATCGACGCCGAGCCGCTGGACCGAGGCGGCGCGATTGTCGAGATAGCGGCCGAGCGTGCGCTGGCGGGTGTCGAGATCGACCGCCGCCACCCGCCGCCCCGCCTGCGCCAGCGCCACCGCGGCGTGGACGGCGGTCGTCGACTTGCCGGTGCCGCCCTTTTCGTTGGCGAAGACGATGAAATGCGGCCCGGCCATGTCCCTCGATCTCTTGATTCTGCGCGCCCCGCCCCGCAAGGGCGTCGGCCAACCTCTAATCAAGGCGGGAAACGGGTGCAAATTGTCCGTGACATCGAGACGCTGCGGCAAAAGCTGGCGGATTTGCGGGCCGGCGGCGGCACGATCGCCTTGGTGCCGACGATGGGCGCGCTCCACGCCGGCCATATCGCGCTGGTGGCGGAAGGGAAAAGCCGCGCCGGCCATGTCGCGGCCTCGATCTTCGTCAACCCGAAGCAGTTCGGCGCCGGCGAGGACCTGTCCAGCTATCCGCGCCGCGAAGCCTCCGACATCCGCATGCTGGAGGAGGCGGGCTGCGACCTGCTCTGGGCGCCGGACGCGGACGTGATGTATCCGGACGGTTTCGCCACCAATGTCGCGGTCGCCGGCGTCACCGAGGACCTCGACGGCGCGGCGCGGCCCGGCCATTTCGACGGCGTCGCCACCGTGGTCGCCAAATTGTTCAACCAGATCCGGCCCGATTTCGCCTTGTTCGGCGAGAAGGACTATCAACAGCTCGTCGTGGTCCGCCGCATGGTGCGCGACCTCGACCTCCCCATCCATATCGTCGGCGTGCCGACCCAGCGCGACGCCGACGGCGTCGCTCTGTCCTCGCGCAATTCCTATCTGACCGACGAGGAGAGGCTCGCCGCGCGCGCTTTGCCGCGCGCGCTGGGCGAGGCGGCCAGCGCGATCCAGAGCGGCGCTCCGGTCGAGGAAGCGCTGGCAGGGGCCCGCGACAAGCTCGCCAAAGCGGGCTTCGATCCGATCGACTATGTCGCGCTTCGCGACGCCGAGACGCTGGCGCCGGTCGCGCGGCTGGAGCGGCCGGCCCGCCTGCTGGCGGCGGCGAAGCTCGGCCGCACCCGCCTCATCGACAATCTGCCGATCGAGCCGCGATGATGGTGATTACGGCGTTAACCATTTGTTGGTGATCGCCAGCGCAAACCTCGCCCCGACACGCACAACCAAAGGGGGCATGTCATGGCAAGCAGTCTGAAGTCGGCCACGTTCCTGATCGAAAGCCGCCTCGCCGAGGCCGCTTCGGGCGATGCGGACGCGCTCTACGAGCTCGGCGTCGCTTATTCGACCGGCACTCACGGCCTCGAGGTCGACCTCGTCGAGGCGCATAAATGGTTCAACCTCGCCGCCCTCAACGGCAGCCGCCGCGGCCAGGAATGCCGCGCCGAGATTTCCGAGGAGATGACCGCCCGCGAGATCGCCGAAGCCCAGCGCCAGGCACGGGCCTGGCTTTCCGAAACGACGATCCGCCGCGCGGCGTAACGACGACTCTTCTTTACGGGGCCGAAGCCCCATTCTCATATTTGCGGAACCAGGCGATGATCGCTTCCGCCTTGGCCCCGGCCTGCGACGGCCGCGCGGCGATGCCGCCATGGCTAGCGCCCGGCACCTTCACCAGCGCCGTCGGCACGCCCCGAATCTGCAGCGCCGTATAATATTGCTCGGCCTCGCTGACCGGCGTCCGGTAATCCTCGCTGCCGACGACGACGAGGGTCGGCGTCTTCACGTTGCCGACCAGCGACAAAGGCGAGCGCGCCCAATAGCCGCTCGGATCCTCCCACGGATATTTGCCGAACCAATAGCGCGAGAAGAAGCCGGGCGCGTCCGAGGTCAGCGCGAAGCTGGCCCAGTCGATCACCGGCTTCTGCGTCGCCGCCGCCCTGAAGCGGTCGGTCTTGCCGATCGTCCAGGCGGTGAGCACGCCGCCGCCGGAGCCGCCGGTGACGAACAGCCGGCCCGGATCGGCATAACCCTGTGCGATCACGGCATCGACCGCCGCCATCAGATCGTCATAGTCGCGGCCGGGATAGGCATGGTGGATGAGATTGGCGAATTCCTCGCCATAGGAGGTCGAGCCGCGCGGGTTGGTCGAGAGCACGGCGAAGCCGGCGGCGGCGTAGAGCTGGTTGTCGGTCGAGAAATAGGGACCGTAAGCGGCGAAGGGCCCGCCGTGGATTTCGAGGATCAGCGGCACGCGCTGGCCTTCGCGCCAGCCGGGCGGCAGGGTCAGCCAGGCATCGATCGGCCGGTTGTCGAACGAGGTCACCGCGATCCTGCGGACGGGCGCCAGGGCCTTGTTGCCGAGCAGATCGGCGTTGAGGCGAGTGAGGGCGCGCATCGCCCCGCCGCGGATGAGGCCGATATCGGGCGGGCGGGTCGAATCGCCGATCGTCGCGGCGATGCTGCCGTCGCGCGCCACCGAGAAACCACCGCCGGTATAGGGCCGGTCGAGGCCGGCGCCGGCCAAGCCCTCGGCGACGTTGCGGACCGAGCCGTCGAGCCCGACCCGCGCGACCCTGCGGATGCCGCGATCGTCATAGTCGACGAAGATCGCGCGGCCGTCGGAGGCCCAGACCGGATTTTCGACGGTGCGGTCGAGCGCGCCGGTGAGGGTGCGGCGGTTCGAGCCGTCGCGGTCCATCACGTAGAGCAGGGCATTCTGGTAGCCGAGCTCCTTGTCGTCGAAGCCGGTGAAGGCGATCAACCTCCCGTCGGGCGACACGACCGGCTCGGCGTCCGGCCCCTTGCGGCTGGTGAGGGCGGCGACGGCGCCGGTGGCGGCGTCGAGCGAATAGACCTCGCTGTTGACCGGATTGCGTGCCCAATCGGCTTCGCGGTTGCTGCTGAAGACGATCGTGCGGCCGTCCGGAGTCCAGCTCAGGGGGCCGTTGTCGTTGACCGAGCCGAAGCTCAGCTGTCGCGGCGCGCCGCCATCCGCCGGGACGAGGAAGATGTGGCTGAAGCCGGGCTTCAGATAGCCTTCCTCGTCGCTTCGGTAGGTGACGGCGCTGTGGATCTCCAGCGGCGGCGCCCAGGTCGCGCCCTCGGGCTTGTCGCCGGGAGCGCCGAGCTTCAGCTCCTCGCCCGGGACGTGCATCACATAGGCGATCTGCCGGCCGTCCGGGGACCAGACGATGCTGTCGGGCGTGTCGGGAAGGCCGGTGATCCGCACCGATTCGCCCGTATCCATCCAGCGCACGAAGAGCTGGGCGCCGCCGCCCTCGGCGGTCGAGATATAGGCCAGGCGCCGGCCGTCGGGCGACCAGTGCGGCTGGCTGTGCGAACCGGCGCCGGCGACGAGCGGCGCCTGCGCGCCGGTGCGCGTATCGATCAGCCAGATGGCCGAGCGGATGCGATCGGTCATGATGTCGGCCGAGCGGCGGACATAGGCGATGCGGCTCGCATCGGGGCTGATCTGCGGATCGCTCGCCGCCTCGAGCGAGAAGAGATCGCGCGGCTCGAAGCTTCGGGACGGGCCCTCCGGTGCGGCGGCCGGCGCGGCGATCGAAACCCCCGCGAGCAGGACGAAAAAGCAGATCCGCTTCAGCATGGGCATTCCCTTCCCTTTGCAGCCGC
>JAQGLF010000326.1 GCA_028293025.1 Alphaproteobacteria bacterium | reverse complement strand
GCAGGTCCCATTTGTCGACGTCGGCCGGGATGAACAGGTTCAGCGACGTCGCCTGGTCGATATAGGGCGTGCGGTCGGCGGCGAGCTCGATCAGCCAGCGCTGGTCGATCTCGAAGCTGGTCTTGAAGACGTCCTTCTCCTCGGCGGTGAGGAAGTCGAGATGCTGGACCGAGCCGCCCTGCTCGAGGATCGAGCTCCACACCGCCTCGCTGTTCTTGGATTTCTCCATCAGCAATTTCTCGAGATAGGGATTGCGGATCGAGAAGCTGCCCGACAAAGTCTTGTGCGTGTAGATATTGCCCGGGATCGGCTCGATGCAGGCCGAGGTGCCGCCGGTGATGATCGAGATGGACGCGGTCGGCGCGATCGCCATCTTGCAGGAGAAACGCTCCATCACGCCCATGTCGGCGGCGTCGGGGCAGGGCCCGCGCTCCTTGGCGAGCATCATCGAGGCTTCGTCGACCTGGGCGCGGACATGCCTGAAGATCTTGAGGTTCCAGCTCTTCGCCATCGCCCCTTCGAACGGGATGTTGCGGGCCTGGAGGAAGGTGTGGAAGCCCATCACGCCGAGGCCGACGGAGCGCTCGCGCATCGCGCTGTAGCGGGCGCGCGCCATCTCGTCCGGCGCCCGCGCGATATAGTCGGTCAGCACGTTGTCGAGGAAGCGCATCACGTCCTCGATGAAATCCTTGTCGCCGTGCCACTGGTCCCAGGTCTCGAGGTTGAGGCTGGAGAGGCAGCAGACCGCGGTGCGCGCATTGCCGAGATGGTCGGTGCCAGTCGGCAGCGTGATCTCGGAACAGAGGTTGGAGGTGGTGACCTTGAGGCCCAGATCGCGGTGATGCTTGGGCATCGACCGGTTCACCTTGTCGATGAAGATGATGTAGGGCTCGCCCGTCGCCAGCCGGGTCTCGACCAGCTTCTGGAACAGCGAGCGCGCGTCGACCGTGTTGCGCTCGGAACCGTCCTTGGGCGAGCGCAGGATCCATTCGGCGCCGTCGCGCACCGCTTCCATGAAATCGTCGGTGACGAGGACGCCGTGATGGAGGTTCAGCGCCTTGCGGTTGAAGTCGCCGCTCGGCTTGCGGATCTCGAGGAACTCCTCGATCTCCGGATGGGAGATGTCGAGATAGCAGGCGGCCGAGCCGCGGCGCAGCGAGCCCTGGCTGATCGCCAGGGTCAGCGAATCCATCACCCGCACGAACGGGATGATGCCGCTGGTCTTGCCGTTGAGGCCGACCGGCTCGCCGATGCCGCGGACATAGCCCCAATAGGTGCCGATGCCGCCGCCGCGCGCGGCCAGCCAGACATTCTCGTTCCAGGTGTCGACGATGCCTTCGAGGCTGTCGGGGACCGAGTTCAGGTAGCAGGAGATGGGGAGGCCGCGGCCGGTGCCGCCATTGGAGAGGACCGGCGTCGCCGGCATGAACCACAGCTTCGAGATATAATCGTAGAGCCGCTGGGCATGCGCCGCATCGTCGGCATAAGCCGAGGCGACTCGCACGAACAGATCCTGATAGGTCTCGCCGGGCAGCAGATAGCGGTCCTTCAGCGTCTCCTTGCCGAAATCGGTGAGCAGCGAATCGCGGCTGTGATCGACCTCGAGCGGATAGATCGCCGGCCCCTCGCCCTTGCTCGGGACAGGCCCCGGACCCTTGCCGTTCTTGGCTTTCTTCGGGGCCTCCTTGGAGGCCTCGGCCGTCGTCGTGGCCACGTCGCTGGCTCCCATTTCGCTGCTGCCGGACAGGTCCATCTCTCTACCCCTCGTTCTCAATTCGTTCCAGCGGAATCAACCGCAGTCTAGGCGCTTTCGGGAGGGGGCGGGGCGCTCATTTGGCCTTGTCCCCGATATCCACAGGGCAAGGCTTCTCCGCCACGGCCGATATGGGTGTCGCGGCTGGCGCCTACAAGCTCTAGCGTCACCCCCATGGCAGCGCCACTAGTGATAGTGGCTCAAATCGATTCACCCGCCAAGATGGTAAATCACTTATCCACCGAATTTCGTCGCATATTCAGGCGCGGAGGGCTTAAGTCCCCCCTGTCGCGCAGCGGTGGGAGGGGGGACCATGCGCAGCATGGTGGAGGGGCCGGACTCCCCGACCGACAAGCGGCCGAAGATCGTTCTCGATGATCGACGCTTGAGGCTGCCTGGCGATAAGCGCGGCGCCCAGCCCCTCCACCGCACTTCGTGCGGCCCCCCTCCCCATGAGCTTCGCTCACAGGGAGGACTATTCCCCCGCCTTGTCCGTCTTGACCGCGACATAGGTGAAGGATCCGCCTCGTTTCAGGATCATCTGGTGGGGTATGCCGGCGGGGATCCAGACGAGGTCGCCGGGGTGGAGGGCCTGGCTTCGGCCGCCGGCGATCGTGCCGCCGCGGCGCTCGTTCGGGGCGGTCTCGCGGCCGCCTTCGACCCGCCCGCCGGCAAGGAGCGTGGCGGTTCCGGCCTGGACGACGATCACGTCGTTGAGCAGGGCGTGCACCTCGACCTCGCCCGGCCCGTCGCGGCGCACGATCAGCGTCCGCGACGCGGGATCGGTCGTGGCGGGGTGCGAGACCAGGCCGTTGCTGGTGACGGCGACAAAGGCGCGCAGCCTCGCCGCCGGCACCACTTCCGCCGCGGCGGGGATGGGCGCCGCGTGCAGGGCCGGGACGGCCAGCAGCAGCAAGGCGGCCGCGGCGGGAAATGCTTTCGAAAGCGGCATGGCTCTCTCCCTGATCCTCGGATCGGAAACGGCGAACACCGGGCGGAGCTTCAGCCCTTCATCATCTTGTCGATCGTGCCGCTGGTCACCGGATGATAGGTCGGGCGCGCCTTGGCGTAGATGCGTTGGGCGATCGGGCGGCCCCAGCCGTCCTGGGCGAGCAGGGTCTCGAACAAAGGCTGGACGAACTTGCGCCGGCCCTGGCTGGTGAGGAAATGTTCGGCGGCGGGGACGGCGGGATCGTAGCGATTGGCCAGCGCCAGCTTCAGCCAGGCGAACAGCACCTCGCTGTTGCGGGTCTGCGAGAGATGGAAGGCCCGGTCCAGCGCATCGAGGGTCGGGCGCGGCAGCGCGCGGGGCACGCCGTTGAGGAAGCGCAGCCGCTCGGACCAGCTCCAATCCGCAAAGGGCACCGCCGCCGCGGTGCCGCTCTTGGTGAACGCCCTGGCCGCAGCATCGACGGCCGCAAAGGCCTGGGTCGGCGGCGGCGCGACGTTGGGCGGTATGCCGGGCTGGTAGACCCAGCGGTCGAGCATCAGCTTCCGCTCGAGCGCAGCGTCGCCCCTGACCAGATTGGTGCGCAGATCGGCGAGGAAGACCGAGGAGGTCATCGGCTGGAACGGGTGGCCGTCGAAATAGGCGCGGAGCCAGGCATCGAAGCGGGCGCGGCCGACGGTTCCTTCGATCGTGCGCAGGAAAGCCGCGCCTTTCTCATAAGCGAGGCCGGTGGCGATCTCGTCCGGGTCCTGGCCCTTGAGATCGAGGTGGAGCTTCGTCATCGGGCTGGCCGGGCCGCCGGCCGCCTTCATGTCGCTCTGCAGGTCGTCCCATTCGAGCGCGATCTCGCGGTCGGTCGCCGCCTTGCCGTAGAGCCGCTCCATGATCCGGCTCTGGATATAGGTGGTGACGCCCTCGTTCAGCCAGAAATCGTTCCAGGTCGCGTTGGTGACGAGGTTGCCCGACCAGCTGTGCGCCAGCTCGTGCGCGATCAGGGAGACGAGGCTGCGGTCGCCGGCGATCGCGGTCGGCGTCGCGAAGGTGAGGGTCGGATTCTCCATCCCGCCGAAGGGGAAGGAGGGCGGCAATACGAGGATGTCGTAGCGGCCCCAGCGATAGGGGCCGTAAAGCGATTCGGCGGCGGCGACCATCTTCTCGGCATCGGCGAATTCCCAGGCGGCGGCGGCGAGCGTCGCCGGCTCGGCGTAGATGCCGGTGCGCGGGCCGAGCGATTTGAAGCCGATGTCGCCGACCGCGAGCGCGATCAGATAGGGCGCGACCGGCTTGTCCATCCGGAAGCGGAAGGCGCGTGCGCCGCCCGCCATGGTCTTGCCGTCGGCCGCCTCGCCGTCCGGAGTCAGCTTGTCGCCGCTCATCACCGCTTTGAGCGCCGCCGGCACGACGATCCGCGCCTCCCAGGTCTGGCGGATGCCGGGGCTGTCCTGGGTCGGGATCCAGGAGCGGTTGAGGATCGACTCGCCCTGGCTGAACAGGAAGGGCTGCTTTTTCCCCGCCGTCTGCGCCGGATTTAGCCATTGCAACGCGCCCGCGTCGGCGCCGCTGCGATAGGCGATGCGGATCTTCCGCGCGCCGTTCAGCGCGACGTTGAGCGGCGCGCCGAGGATCGGGTCGGGCTTGCCGATTGTCCAGGCGAGCGGCTTGCCGGCCGCGTCGGTGACCGACCGGATCTCGAGCCCCTTGTCGTCGAGCACGATCTCCTTCGCACCCGGTGCGGCCTCGATGTCGAGGGTCGCGGTGCCGCCGATCCTTTTCGCGGCGAAATCGGTGGTGAGGTCGAGCGCGACATGGGTGACGCGCGCCTCGCGCGGGCGGGCATGGCTGTGCTCGTCGGTCGCATCCGGGGCGTCGAGAATCGGCGCGACGGCGGGCGCGGCTGTCGCCGGCTTCTGCTCGGGCGCCGAAGGCTGGGCCGGCTGCTGCGGCGCCTTCGAGCAGGCGGCGAGGACGAAAAGGGCCATGAGGATCCGACGCACATTGCGCTCCTGCCGATGCGGAAGCGCGGGACTAATCCAAGACGAGCTTCTCCGCCAGATCGACCGCTTTCTCGGCGGCGAGGCCGATCGCGATGCCGGCGCCGACGTCGGTCGGATAATGGGCACAGCGCGGGATCTGGGCGAGCGCGATGACCGAGGCGGCGGCGAGAGCCGGGACGGCATGTTCCGGATAGGAACGGGCGAAGGCGCGGGCGACCGAAGCCGCGCCGGCGCTGTGGCCGGAGGGGAAGCTGGTCTCCTCCTTCGCCTCCTTGTCGCCGCGTCGCGGCCGCGCGTCCTTGCCGCTTCTGGACAGCGAGCGCGGCCGGGTGCGGTCGACGCGCTTCTTCACCGCATCCTTGACCAGGGTGGCGAGCGTGTGGGCGGCGAGCATCGACAGGCCGGCGCGGGCGAGGCGGCGGTCGCCGGCGATCAGGCCGATCGCGATCACCGAGCCGCAGAGGATCCACATCGGCGGCTGGTCGCCGAGATCGGCGACATGCTCGAGCAGCCGGACCGGCAGGCTGTGCTCGTGCGGCAGCGCCGCCTTCGCCGCCTTGCGATCGGCGCGGAGCAGGGCCCTCGCGGCGTCAGACGGCTTCGGCATGGCGCGCCAGGGGACTGTCCGCATAGCAGGCGAGGAGGTCGCGCGGGCCGTCGTAGAGCGCGCAGGCGCCGGCCTCGAGCAAAGCCGCGTCGGGAAAGCCACCGGAGCGGAAGCCGATCGCGCGGAGGCCCGCTTTCGCCGCCGCCTTCACGTCCCAGGGGGAATCGCCGACGACCAGCACGGCATCCGCGTCGATCGGCTGGAGCTTGGCGAGCGCCGCCTCGAAGATGTCCGGGCAGGGTTTCGAACGGGCGACATCGTCCTTGGAAGTGATTTCGTCGACCAGATCCTCGCAGCCGATCAGGCCGAGATAGAAATCGACCTCGCGCCGCTGCGAGGAGGAAGCGAGGACGATGCGGATGCCGTCGCCGACCAGCCGCTCGAACAGGTCGCGGACGCCGGGAAACGGCATTGCGCGCGGCAGATAGTCGCGCTCGAAGAGGGTGGAGCGATGCTCCTCGATCCGCTCCCTCTCCGCCTCGCCGAGGCCGGGCAGCAAGGCGGGGATCAGATTGTCGCCGCCCTTGCCGACCTGCCAGCGGATGTCGGCGAACGGCAAATCATGGCCGAAGGCGCGGAAGGCCTCGCGCCAGGCGGCGGCGTGGAGATCGTTGGTGTCGACGAGGGTGCCGTCGACGTCGAACAGCAACGCGCGCGGGCCGTTGCCGGCGGGAGGAGGAGCAGCCATGCGCGCGACAACCAGCGGGCGCCGCGAAATATCCTCAGGCGGTCTGGCCGGCCGGGCGGAAAAGGAGGAGCGGACCGTCGCCGCCGAAGCCGTTGATGCGCGCATAGGCGCCGATGAACCTCTCCATCCCCGGCGAAAGGCTGAGCACCCAGGGAGCGCCCTCGGCGTCGCGCAGCGCCAGCTCCAGGGCCGGCAGGCCGCGCAGGGTGAAAAGGGCTGGGGCGGACCGCATCGACCCGGTTCTGCCAGCGAAAGCTTCATAAAAGGTTAGGCTGAGATGCCCGCCGCCCTCGCGCGCGAGCCCGCCCGCCGGTCGCCCTTAATGCAAGATAAAGAAGTTTCGGCGAGAAGGTTCGCTTCGGGGAGAAGAGTGACCAGCATCATCGCCAAGATGCGCGAGATCGCGAAGATCGATCGGACGGTCGCCGACGAGGTGCGCCGGTCGCTGGTCGAGACCCTGTTCGCCTCCTCGACGTCGCTCGGCGTCGGCGCCATCGCCGGCGCCGCGTGCAGCACCGCCATCGCCCTTTCGAGCGGCAATCCCTGGCTCACCGCCATGGCGGTGGCGATCGACATGACCGGCGCGCTGCGCGTCGCCCATGCCGTCTTCCTGCACCGCGTCGGCGCCCGCAATTCCGCCGAGAGCGCCCGCTCCGAGACGGTCTACGAGATCGGCGCCTGGGCCTATGCCTTCCTGCTCGGTCTGATGACCTTCCTCACCCTCATCCTGTCGGACAACAGCCTCTACCACATGCTCGCCGCGGTGCTGACCATCGGCTACGCGGCCGGCATTTGCGGCCGCAATGCCGGCCGGCCGGTGATCGCCATGGGCCAGCTCGCCCTTGCCTCCGCCCCGGTGTCGCTCGGCCTCTTCCTCAGCGACAATCCGCTTCGCTGGGTGCTCGGCTTCGTCAACTGCGCCTTCATCATCGGCATGGTCGACATCACCCTCCAGACCTATTCGGCGGTGCTGAAGGCGATGTCGGCGACGCACGAGCAGAAGCGCCTCACCGCCCGTTTCGAGAAGCTCGCCCGCTACGATGCGATGACCGGCCTCGAAAATCGCGGCGCCTTCCAGGAGCGGCTGCAGACCGAGCTCGCCGAGCTGGCGGAGAGGAAGGGGCAGCTCGCCATCCTCTGGGTGGACCTCGACAAGTTCAAGGAGATCAACGATTCGCTCGGCCACCCGACCGGCGACCGGGTGCTGCGCACGGTCTCGCGCCAGCTCGCCGCGATCGCCGACCGGCGCGGCTGCGTCGCCCGCTTCGGCGGCGACGAGTTCGTCCTGCTCGCCCGCGGCGACAAAAAGGGCTTCGCCGAGGAGCTGGCGCGCGAGGTGATGCGGGCCTTGCTGGTGCCGATCGAGATCGACACCGCCTCGATCCAGGTCACCGGATCGATCGGCGTCGCCGTCGCCCCCGATCACGGCACCGACGGCGAGACGCTGCTCCAGCATGCCGACATGGCGCTCTACCATGCCAAGGCGAACGGCCGGAACGACTTCTGCCTGTTCCAGCCGTCGATGGAGGAGGAGTTCCTCGAGCTGAGGGCGCTGGAGACGGCGTTGCGCACCGCCATCGAGCGGGACGAGCTGGAAGTCTATTACCAGCCGATCGTCGACCTCGCGACCGGCCGCACCAAGTCGTGCGAGGCGCTGCTGCGCTGGCACCATCCCGAATTCGGCTCGGTGCCGCCGTCCCGCTTCATCCCGCTCGCCGAGAGCACCGGCCTGATCACGCCGATCAGTCATTGGGTGCTCGGCCAGGCCTGCACCGCCGCCGCCGCCTGGCCCGAGCAGGTCAGCGTCGCCGTCAACATGTCGCCGGCCCTGCTCAAGGACCTCCATCTCTCGCACATGATCCTGTCCGCTCTCTACACCTCCGGCCTGCAGGCGCGCCGGCTGGAGCTGGAGATCACCGAGAGCGTGCTGCTCGAGGAGAATGCCCAGTCCAATTCGCTGATCCGCGAGTTCCAGAAGATCGGCCTCAAGCTCTCGATCGACGATTTCGGCACCGGCTATTCCTCGCTCACCTATCTCAAGAAATACGCCTTCGATAAGATCAAGATCGACACGACCTTCATCGCCGACGTCACCCGCAGCCGCGAGGCGCGGGCGATCATCAACGCCCTGGTCGGCCTCGCCGCCGAGCTGGAGATCGAGATCGTCGCCGAGGGGATCGAGACCGAGACCCAGCTCGGCTACGTGACCGGCGCCCGCTGCACCTCAGCCCAGGGCTTCTATCTCGGCCGGCCGATGCCGGAGCCGGAGATCAGGGCGCGGCTCGAGGCGGAATGGGGCAGGCCCCGCAAGCCCCGCGCCGTCCCGACGGCGGTGACGGAAACCGCGAAGGTGCGCCGGCTGCGCGCCTAGGCAACCCAAGACGTTACCACCGTTCGGGCTGAGCCTGTCGAAGCCCTCCCTGTCCCCTTTTCAGCAGAAGAGAAGGGAGGGCTTCGACAAGCTCAGCCCGAACGGAGCTGTGATTCAATCTGCGCTAACGGACTTGTTTGAAGCGCGCGGAACGAAGTTCACGCCGCCGCGAGGCGGGCCTGGGCTTTGACCAGCCGCTTCATCAGCTTGAGGTCGCCGTCGGACAGGCACAAAGCGGAATCGGCCCAGATTTCGACCACCGCTTCCAGTTCGGCCAGCGAGATGGGATCGACCAGGCTCGAGGCCTGGTAGATGCCGCGATGCCCCGCCTGGCGGCGGCCGTTCTTGGCGATATAGGCGCGGACGGCCTCTTCGCCCTGGCCGGGTTCGGCGAGCACCTGGACGAGGCCGAGCGCGTGCATCTCCTCGGCCGAATAGAGGCGGTTGGAGAGCATCATCTCCTCGGCTTTGGCGAGCCCGACCTTGCGCGCCAACAGGCAGTGCGCGCCCATGCCCGGGAACAGGCCGAAGGCGATTTCGGGGAGGCCGAAGCGCGCATGGCGCTCGGCGACGACGACGTTGAACGACAGCACCGCCTCGAAGCCGCCGCCGAGCGCGTCGCCCTGGACCAAAGCGATCGTGACCAGCGGCAGGTCGAGCCGGCGCATGTTCTTGTGGAGGATCGAGACGCAGTCGCGGCCGTAGGCGACGAGCGCCTCGCGGTCGCCGGCGCTGATGAAGCTGGCGAACAGGTCGAGGTCGCCGCCGAGGTTGAACACGCCCGGAAAGCGCGAGCCGAGGACGAGATATTTGAGGCCTTCCGCCGGATCGGCGAATTCGCGGAGGATCTCCGCCTGCCAGCGCTGGAAATCGCGCAGCATCGGCCGGTTGAAGTTCGGCCGGTCGACCGGTGTCATATAGGTCCACAAGGTGCCGAGCGCGGCGTCCCAGCGGACGTCGAGCTGGCCGAGGTCGAACAGCCGCGAGCCGGCGGCCCGGACCCGGTGCTGGAGGGACCGCGTGCCCCGCAACGGCGCGTCGACGACGGGAAGCGCCGCTGCGTCTTCGTCCGTCTGGAGGCTGAAATGTCGGTTCACGCTTGTCCCTCAGTGGGTTGGTTTATCCACAGGTAAGCATATCTGGTGAGCGGTAACAATCGGCCTCAGTCCCCGATTCGGTATTAACCGTGGAAAGTGTTGCCCGTTAACCTCGGTTTTGACGCTCCGCGAAAAAACCGGTCGCGAGACTGGTGCTGCAAGCAAAAGAGCTTGAGAAACAAATATTTCGCCCGTAATTCGGGCAAGCGACGCGGGGCCGTCGCGGAGTCCGAAGACGGGGGATCGGATGCACTTCGACGATGTTGCCGACAGTCGCGCCCTGCGCCCTGTGTTGCTTTTCGGGACGGCGATCGGACTGGTCTTAACGGCGGCGCCCGCGCGGGCGGCCGGCTTTTACCTTCAGGAGCAGTCGGTCCGGGGCTGGGGACGCGCCAATTCGGGCGAAGTCGCCGATCAGGGCCCCGCCTCGCTCTGGTGGAACCCGGCGGCGATCGGCGACGCCGAAAGCGGCTTCAGCTTCGGCGGCACCGCCATCTTCCCGCAGGGCCGCGTCCGCGACCAAGGGACCCTGATCCATCGCCCCGGCGCGCCCTTGCAGCCGGTCGGCGGCCTCGCCGAGCTTCGCGATCCGGTCCAGGGCGGCGTCGCACCCGATGCCGCCGCGGCCTTGCGCCTCGGCCGGCACCTCGCGGTCGGCATCGTCGTCGCCTCGCCGTTCAGCTATACCAGCGATTACGATCCGGCCGGATGGCAGCGTTATTCGGCGATCCGAACCCGCCTCTTCACCGTCGACGTGCAGCCGAGCATCGCCTGGTCGCCGACGCCCGCGCTCAGCATCGGCGCCGGCCTCAACGCCGATTATGCCAACGCCCTGCTCTCCAACGCCTTGCCCAATCTGGCGCCTGGCTCGCCCGACGCGCGGCTGAAGCTCAAGGGCAAAAGCTGGGATTTCGGGTGGAGCGCCGGCGCCCAGCTGCGCGGGCCGCGCGGCCTTACCTTCGGCATCGGCTACAAATCGGCGATCACCCATAAACTCGACGGCACTGTCGAGATCACCGGCCTGCTCGGGCCGCTGGCGGCGCGCAACCTCGATGCGGCGACCACTGCCCGCTTCACCACGCCCTGGCAGCTGGCGATCGGCGCCCGCATGCCGGTCGGCGCGGGCCTCACCCTCAACGCCCAGGCGGTGCGCTATGGCTGGAGCCGCTTTGACCGCATCCATGTCGGCGCGCCGATCAGCAGCGACACGATCGAGAATTACCGCGACACCTGGAGCGTCGCCTTCGGTAT
This sequence comes from Alphaproteobacteria bacterium, assembly GCA_028293025.1. Lineage (GTDB taxonomy): Bacteria > Pseudomonadota > Alphaproteobacteria > Sphingomonadales > Sphingomonadaceae > Allosphingosinicella. Next base: position 3,342 of record JAQGLF010000326.1, on the reverse strand, counting down.
CGACGCCAAAGCGAGCGCGCGTCTGACCCTGCGCGCCGGCGTCCAGATCGATCCGACGCCGACCCGCGACGCCAGCCGCGACCCGCGCGTGCCGGACGGCGACCGCCTCGACTTCAACGCCGGGGCGAGCCTGCGGCTGAGCCGGACGCTGATGCTCGACGCGGCCGCGGGCTACACCCATCTCGACGCCAGCCCGATCGCCCGCGCCGAGCATTTCTACGCCGGCACGCCCGCCCAGACCGACGTGCTCACCGACGGCCGCCAGCTCCGCCAGCACGCCCTCGTCCTCGCGCTGGGCGGCCGCGTGGGGTTTTAGGCAAGGCGGCGCGCCCGTAAGAGCCTTCACGAGCGCGCCCTCATCTTCGCTCAGGGAGCTACCGTCGCGGCGCCCTCGATGGGCCTGGTCCCGAAGAATCGCTGAAGCCCATTGGTAAGGGGCCGTTCCACGATCTTGTAGAAGAGGATGGAGGCCGTGACCGCGAGGACGATGGCCAGCGCAAAACCGGCCCATGGCGACCGCAACCCCACATGCCGGCAGAGAAGCGAAGTGGCGTTGATGGTGAACGTGTGAGACAAATAAAGCGCATAGGATGCATCGCCGCCGAGCCGGAGGGCATGGGCGATCCGGCCGGGCCGGCGAAGCTCGGGAGCAAGGACGAAGCCTCCGCAGATCAGAAGTCCCGGAATGCCCTTGACGAGCAGGCGGCCGAACATGCCTGCGTCCACGAGCCGGGGAGCCGCTGCCACGATCAGCCCCGCCGCCACGCATCCGGCCGCGGCCCACCACGGCAAGCGCCTCCCCCGCAGATAGAATAGGGCGACGCCGATCCCCGCCAGGAATTCGAGAATGATCGGTTCCGACCAGAAATGAAGCATGAACGCGCGTGGCGGCATCAGCGGGTGGAGCGCCACGAGGAGGATGAAGCCCAGAGTCAGCCAGATCAGGCCACGCCGGAAGAACAAAGCGGCGGCGAACGCGACGTAGAAGAAGGCTTCGTAATTGAGCGTCCAGCCTTGCGACAAAAGCGGGTTGAGCTGCCCGTCGGCCCGCGGCCAGGGCAGGAAGACATAGGACGTCACGACCTGCGGCGCGGCCAGCGTGGCGTTGCGGACATGTCCGGCCAGAACGACCGCCGTGACGATGAGCAGCGTGGTGAAGATCCAATAGGGCGGCGCGATGCGGATGAGCCGGCGAGCGAGAAAGCTCCGCGGCGCTCCAGGGTCGCCGAAGCGGCCGGCGGTGAGATAGGCCATGATGAAGCCGCTGATGACGAAGAAGATGTCGACGCCGCAATCCCAGCGAATGCCGAAGAGCGGGGGAGCGTCTAACGAGCCGCCGTAGAAAAAAATGTCGGAGCTATGGTGAATCAGCACGCCCGAGGCGGCGACGAACCGCGCGACCTGGAGGTTGTGAAGCACTTCGCGGCCCATCGCCTATCGTAGGGCCACCTTCGCTGGTCACTCAAGGGATCGCTCGCGCCGAACATTTCTACGCCGGCATGCCGGCGCAGGCCGACGTGGTCACTGATGGCCGCTAGCACACCCTCGTCGTCCCGCTGGGCGGCCGCGTGGGATTTTAGACATTCCCGTCATTCAGGGGATTGCCTGCCTCGCTTAATCCTCCCTGCGGCCGCAGGCCGTGGGGAGGGGGACCGCGTGAAACGCGGTGGAGGGGCCGACTGACTCGGAGAAGCCCTCCACCACCCTTCGGGTGGTCCCCCTCCCCACCCGCTACGCGGACAGGGAGGATTAGCGGCTCGCAGCCCGCCGGAATGGACAACGCTGAATGTCGGGTCAGCCAGGCATCGCCCGGGGCCTGGCCCCCCGGCGGCACGTCAGGACGCGGCTTGTTTCCATTGGGCGGCGGTCATGCAGACGCGCCGGGCGCCGAGGCGGGATTCGCTGCCGTCCACCATCCGGCAGATCTTGCGCTCTTCCTTGGCGGGCTTGGCTGCTTCGGCCGGGGCGGCGGCGGTGTCGCTCGCCTGGTCGGACGGCGCCTGGGCCTGCTGCCCGTTCTGCGGCATGTCGCCAACGGCGGCATGGGCCGGAGCGGCGGCCGCGAAGAGGAGGGCTGCGGCGCCGGCAAGGCGCAGCGAGGACACTCGCAACATCATGATATTCCTTTCGATTTCGCCCCCCGAGGGCGCGGCCGCTCTCAAAGCCGATCCCGCCGCCGCCGTCAAGGCCATGGTCCGGAACGGTCAGCGGGGATGCGCCGCGCCGCCCTGCTTGCGCGATGGACCCGGGGGGTGATAATTTCGTTACGTCCCCAGCAGGGGAATGAAACATAGATCAGGAGAGTGATATGAAGTTGAAAATGCTGGCGCTTGCCGCCGCTCTGACCCTCGGCGGCCTCGCCGCGACGCCCGCCGCCGCCCAGCCCGACCGGCACGACCGCACCGTCGTTCGGACCACCCGCACCGTCGTCATGCACCGCCATGAGGACCGGGGCTGGAACCAGGGCCGCCACAACGGCTGGAACAACAATCATCGCCGCACCTGCCGGACCATGTGGCGTCACGGCCAGCGCATCCGCACCTGCCGCAGCTGGTAGGGCTTCTTCCTCTCCCGCCCGCATATGCGCGGCGGGAGAGGACCCTTTCGCCCTCGGGCTTCGTTACCCCTCCGCCAGGACATGTTGAGCCTGGATCAAGAGGGCCTGATCGCATCCGGACGAAGCGCTTCGCTTCGGCCGGCTTCGTGAATCGGGCTCTTGCCCAAGGAGAGGAATGATGAAGCTGACGACAGCTCTTGCGGCCGGGCTCGCGCTCGGCCTGCTCGCCGCGGCGCCCGCCGCCGCGCAGGATCGCCACGACCAGAACATGACCGGCGATCGCCACGACCAGAACAAGCGCGGCGACCGCCATGACGACGGCATGCGCGGCGACCGCGACCGCGGCTGGGGCGACCATCGCAACAACGGCAATCACAATGGCTGGCGCAACAACCGCCATTGCCGCTGGACCATGCGCCACCATCGCCGCATGCGCGTCTGCTGGTAGCAAGCCCGGTTTCCCCTCCCGTTCGCGGGAGGGGACGCCTTTTCCCGGACCCTGCGCCCTGCTAGCCTCGCGGCTTCCGGGGAGGGGATGCATGACGCGACGCGCTGAGCTGTCGGCTACGCGGCGGGGCTCCGCGCGCTCCGGTAGAGCCCGTACGGGACCGCCGCTGACTTGATCCACATCCCCACCGATCCGCGCCTCCACCTCCTCTTCGACCTGCTCGCCTGGGGAGCGGCGGGCCTGCTCGCGCGCTTCCTCTATCGCTGGCGGCTAAAGGAGGCGGCGGCGTCGGTCGCGATCCGCATCGGCCCGGCCTATGCCTTCGCCCTCGCCGCCG
>JAQGLF010000307.1 GCA_028293025.1 Alphaproteobacteria bacterium | reverse complement strand
GCCCAGTGGACGCCGGCGACGCCGGGAACCGCCCGGACATAATCGGACAGGCCCATCTCGCTCCCCAGCCCCTCGCGCTGGATGTCGTCGGCCGGGCCGCTCATGATCGCGACGCGGCGGATCGGATCGCGCGCCATCCGCACCCGGATGCCGGCAATGCCGATCGGATCGATGGCGGCGCGGGCCTGCGCGTCGAGCGCGGCGGCAAAGGCTTCGCCGCGGCCGGCCGGGCCGTGCCAGACCCAGCCCAGCAGCATGATCGCGGCGATGCCGACCAGCAATTTGACGGGCCATTTCATCGGCTCACCTCCATGTGACCCCGTAACAATGGTGCGGGCGGAAAGCTCCGCTGTCCAGCCTCAAGCATGGACCCTAGCCGCCGCGGGCGATCTCCCGCCAGCCGATGTCGCGCCGGCAGAAGCCGGCCGGGAAGCGGATCCGGTCGACCGCCTGATAGGCCCTGTCGCGGGCCTCGCCGACGGTGGCGCCGCGGGCGGTGACGTTCAGCACGCGGCCGCCATCCGCCACCAGCCGCTCCTCCTCGAGCGCGGTGCCGGCGTGGAAGACCTTCGCTCCATCCGCCTCGGCCTCCGCGATTCCCTCGATCGTGCCGCCCTTTTCCGGCGTGCCGGGATAATTGTTCGCCGCCATCACCACCGTCAGCGCGGCGTCGTCGGAGAAACGCGGCGGCGGCAGCTGGTCGAGCCGGCCGCGGGCGACGCAGTGCATCAGCTCGAGCAGGTCGCCGTCGAGCCGCATCATCAGCACCTGGCATTCGGGATCGCCGAAACGGACATTATATTCGATCAGCTTGGGCCCTTCGGCGGTGAGCATCAGGCCGGCATAGAGCAATCCCGAATAAGGCGCGCCGCGCTCCGCCATCGCCGCGATCGTCGGCCGGACGATCTGCTCCATCACCCGCTCTTCCACTTCCGCCGTGACGATCGAGGCGGGGCTGTAGGCACCCATCCCGCCGGTATTGGGGCCGGTATCGCCATCGCCGACCCGCTTATGGTCCTGGGCGGTGCCGAAGGGGACGATCGTCGTGCCGTCAGTGATGGCGAAGAAGCTGGCTTCCTCCCCTTCCAGAAACTCCTCGATCACCACCGATCCGCCAGCCGTGCCGAAGCTGCCGTCGAACATCGCCGCGATCGCCGCCATCGCTTCCGCCTCGCTCGCCGCGATGACGACGCCCTTGCCGGCGGCGAGGCCATCGGCCTTGATCACCACCGGCAGGCCGAAATCGGCGAGCGCCGCTTCCGCCGCCAGCCGGTCGGAGGCGCGGGCGAAGCGGGCGGTCGGGATGCCGCGCTGGGCGCAGAGCTCCTTGGTATAGCCTTTCGACCCTTCGAGCTGGGCCGGCACCTTGTTCGGCCCGAACACGCAGAAGCCCATGGTGCGCAGATTGTCGGCGAGGCCGTCGACCAACGGCGCCTCGGGGCCGATCACGACCAGCTCGATCGAGTTGCGCGTGCAGAAATCGACCACGGCGCGATGGTCGGCGGGGTCGATGCCGACCAGGGTCGCATGGTCGGCGATGCCTGGATTCCCGGGCGCGGCGAACAATCTGGAGAGCTTCGGCGATTGCGCGAGCTTCCAGGCGAGCGCATGTTCACGACCGCCGGAGCCAAGCAGCAGGACATTCATGGACGACGACTTCCCACCAGGCGAGACCGGGCTGTTAGCAACCGAAAGCCCCGGCGACAACGCGGCGCCGTTTTCAGTGTCCGAACTCGCGATGCGGCTGAAGCGGACGGTCGAGGACGCGTTCGGCTTCGTGCGCGTGCGCGGCGAGATTTCCGGCTGGAAGCAGGCGGCGTCCGGCCATTGCTATCTCTGCCTCAAGGACGACAAGGCGGTGCTCGACGGCGTCCTCTGGAAGGCCAATGCGGCGGCGCTCGCCTTCCAGCCCGAGGACGGCATCGAAGTGGTGGCGACCGGCCGGCTCACCACCTATCCCGGCCGCTCGCGCTACCAGATCGTGATCGAGCGGCTGGAGCTGGCGGGGCAGGGCGCTTTGATGGACCTGCTCGACAAGCGCCGCCGCGCGCTGGCCGCCGAGGGCCTGTTCGACGAGGCGCGCAAGCAGAGGCTCCCCTTCCTGCCGCGGGTGATCGGCGTCGTCACCTCGCCGACGGGCGCGGTGATCCGCGACATCCTCCACCGGCTCGCCGACCGCTGCCCCTGCCACGTCCTCATTTGGCCGGTCCAGGTCCAGGGCGAAGGCGCGGCGGCGCAGGTCGCGGCGGCTTTGCGCGGCTTCGACGCTCTGCCGGCAGGCGGCCCGATCCCGCGCCCCGATCTGCTCATCGTCGCCCGCGGCGGCGGCTCGATCGAGGATTTGTGGGCGTTTGGCGAGGAGGAGGTGGTGCGCGCCGTCGCCGCGGCCTCGATCCCGGTCATCTCCGCCGTCGGCCATGAGACCGACATTTCGCTTTGCGATTTCGCCGCCGACGTCCGCGCGCCCACGCCGACCGCGGCCGCCGAGATCGCCGTTCCCGTCCGCGCCGATCTGCTCGGCCAGTTGCGCGAGCTCGGCCTGCGCACCGAACGCTGCGCGCGCCGCCATGTCGAGCGGTCGGCCGAGCAGCTCGGGAACAGCCTGCGCCGCTGGCCGGAACGCGAGGCGCTGCTCGCGCCGCAGCGCCAGCGGCTCGACGATCTCGCCGAACGGCTGCCCCGGGCGCTCAGGACCGAGCTCAGCCATGCCCGCGCCGAGCTCTCCAGATCGGCGGGCGCGCTGCGGCCGGGCCTGCTCGTCGCGGCGGAGCGGCGGGCGAGGGAACGGCTCGAATCGCTGTGGCGAGTCGCCCAGCTCGCCCATCCGAACCGGCCGCTCGAACGCGGCTATGCAAGGGTCGAGGACCGCGCCGGCAAGACCCTGACCTCCGCGGCGGCGGCGAAGGCGGCCGCCCGGCTCCGCCTCATCTTCCACGACGGAGGCGTCGAGGCGTCGGTCGGCGCCGGCATTGAGCGGCCGCGGCGCAACGCCTATCTCGGCGGGAAGGGCGAACAGCCCAAATTGCTTTAGGAGAATCTCAGCCCATGCTGATGTCGAACAACGGGCGCGAGGCGCGGCTCCATTACATGCAGGGCACGTTTCGCGTGCTGAGCCCGGGCGACCATGTCGTCTGCGCCGTCACCGGCCGCCGCATCCCGCTCGACGAGCTGCGCTATTGGAGCGTCGCCCGGCAGCAGCCTTATGCCGATGCGCCGACCGCGGTCGAGGCGGAGAAGAAGGGGTGATGCGCGCCGCGGCGGGCGTGGTTGCCGCCGCCTTCGCGCTCGCCGCCGCGCCACCGGCGGCGCCCGATTTCGCCCTACCCGACGCGCCAGGCCAAGGGAGCCTCGTCTTCGGCACCGCCCCGGCCGGCACTGAGGCGCTGAGCCTCGACGGCAAACCCGTGCCGCTGGCGCCCGACCGCGCCTTCGTCATCGGCTTCGACCGCGACCGCAGCGGCCCGGCCGTGCTGGAAGCGCGGCTTCGCGACGGCCGCACAATCCGCCGCCAACTGGAGGTGGCGCAGCGCCGCTGGGCGATCGAAGAGGTCGACGTCGCCCAGCGTCCCGCCGGCGTGCCGGACGCCGATTATCTGCGCATCCGCGAAGGCGAGGTCGCCCGCATCGCCGCCGCGCGCGCCATCCGCTCGGACAGCCAGGGCTGGCGGCAGCATTTCATCTGGCCGGCGCGCGGCCGGATCAGCGGCGTCTTCGGCTCGCAGCGCATCTATCGCGGCCAGCCCGGCTCCTTCCATGCCGGAGTCGACGTCGCCGCCGGCGCCGGCGCGACGGTGGTGGCGCCGGCCGACGGCGTGGTCGTGCTCGCCGGACCGCCGGCCTTCACGCTCGAAGGCAATCTTCTCATCATCGACCACGGCATGGGCCTGAACAGCGCCTTCCTCCATCTCTCGAGCCAGGCGGTGAAGGTGGGCGACCGCGTCCGCCAGGGCCAGGCGATCGGCACGGTCGGCATGACCGGCCGCGCGACCGGGCCGCACCTCCACTGGGCGATCAAATGGCTGGACGCGCGGGTCGATCCGGCGCCGGTGGCGGGGCCGATGGCACCGGAGGCTAGATGAGGGCTCCGGCGCTGCCATAGCCGCCGCGCGCGACCCAGGGCGCCAGCAAAGGCATGACCGGCGCCAGCGGCCCGGCATAATCGCGCCAGCGGCCGATGCCCTGGGCGTTGAGGCCGCGGGCGAGCTGCGGTCCGCTCGGCGTCAGCACGCCGCGGCCGCCGACTTCGGCCGCGAAGTCTTGCAACGCCGCCGTCCATGCGATGCCGAGCGCGGCGCAGATCTTCCGGGTCTCGCCGTCGAAATCCGCGATCAGCGCTTCCAGCGGGCAAGACAGCATGTCCAGGCCGAAGGCTTTTTCGCTCGCCTCGGCGAAACGCATGGCCGCGTCGAACAGATCGGCCGCGCCTTCGAGACTCAGCATCTGGTAGACGGGCGCGGACATCGCGAAGCGGTGCCGAAAGCAGCTCAGTACCGTGTCCCGGGGATCGCGGCGGGCGAACAGGATGCGGGCGTCGGGGAACAGCCGCGCGATCAGCGGCAGCTTGAACATGTGGAACGGATGCTTGTCGACGAAGACGCGGCCGGCGGCATCGGCCCCCTCTTCCGCCACCCTGTTCCAATAACCGGCGCGGTACGGTTCGAGCGCCGCGTCCGGCAGGCGGCAAAAGGCTTCGAAGCGCTGCCGGTCACCGATCAGCGCGCCGACGCCTTCGAAACATTCCTTTTCGGCGAGGGTGACGACGTCCGGATGCTGCTCCAGCACCTGTTCGATCAAGGTGGTGCCGGAGCGGGGGAAGCCGATCAGGAAGACATGGCTTTGCGCCGGCCCGGGCGGCCCGGGACGCGACGGGGGAGGGAAGCTCTTTCCCTCCAGCGATTCGGTCAGCGCGCGGAGCAGATCGAGGGTGGAAGTCTGGCCTGCATAGACCGGGCGATGCAGCGCCTGGAAAGCGCGATTGGTCTCGGCCCAGGTCCGGAAGGCTTCGGCGAACCGCGTCCGCCGGTCGAGGGCGTCGCCCAGCAGGCCGAGCGCGAGGGCGCGCTCGAGCGGGCGCGGGCGAGGATCGGCGAGCAGGCCGCGCAACCGCTGCTCGGCCGCCGCCGCTTCGCCTTCCGCCAGCTCCGCCCCCGCAAGAGTCAGGATCGCATTGGGGAAATCGGGGGCCTGGGCAAGGGTGCAGAGCGCGAGCGTACGCGCCTGCGCCGCGTCGCCGCGCCGCAGGGCGAGGGCGGCGAGGCCGTCCAGCGCGATCGGGTTCTGCGGGTCCAGCGCCAGCGCCCGATCGAAATCGCGCCGGGCCTCGTTCAGCCGGCCGAGAGCGACGAGCGCGCTCGCCCGGTTGGCCAGAGCGGGCGCGAAGCCGGCGTCGAAGGCGAGCGCCCCGTCGAACTCGGCGACCGCCTCGGCATAAAGGCCGGCTCCGCCGAGCGAGAGACCGACGGCGTTCCACAGGCCGGGCGCGTGGGGCGCCAGCGCCTTCGCCCGCCGCAGCAGCACCAGCCCCTCCGCGTTCCGGCCCGCCTGCTCGAGCCGCCCGGCGGCGAGGCTGAGCACCATCACATGCTCGATCCCGTCGGCGAGCGCGCGTTCGGCCAGCGCGGCGGCGCCCGCGATATCGCCGCCGGTCATGGCGGCGTGGATCTCGCGCAGCCGCTCGCGGTCGCGCTCCGTCCGGTCGGCGGCCGTGCCGGGCTGGGAGACCGTCATCGCTTGCGGCAAATCGCCGGCTTGCCGGCGCCCGATGACGGGCCCGGGACGAGACGCTCCGATTGCTTCATCCTTCAGAGCTGCCGCTTGGCCCGCACGCCCGGCTGACCGTTGATCCGCATCATGTAGCTGCCCATCGCGGCATGCTTGATGACGACCTTGTTGCCCGCCTTCGGCCAGATCGCGATCGGATTGTCGTCGACCTGGGCCCAGGTCCCGCCGTCTTCCAGCCTGACCACCCAGCGGCCGGCGCCGTTCTGGAAGGCCGAGGCGATGACGCCGTCGAGCTGGGTCACTTCGTCGGCCTTGTCGTCGCCGCCGCCGCCGAAGAAGGGCAGGCGCGGCAGTTCGAGCCCGAACAAGGTGCGCCGGGCCTGCCGCACCTGGGCACGGTCGATGATCACCACGTCGCGACGCTCGGCGGCCTGCTGCAGCGCCGCGCTCGCCTGGTCGAAGCAGCGGAGGCGCGCCGCGTCCTCGGCGATGGCCCGGCACTTCACCAGCGCGTCGAAAGCCTCCGGCCGCGCCGCCGGCGGCTGCGCGGGCCTGGCGCCGCCCGCGCCGGCCATAACGATCAAAGCCGCCGCCAAAATCCCGTATCGCATGCTCGTCCTCTCCCGCTGCGCAGCATATTAGGGTCCGGACCCACTACCGGCAATGGCGACCGCAAGCGGCGAGGCGGAGAGACGGCCATGGCGGCGTTGCTCGTCGGTCACGATGCATCAAGCATCGCCACTCTCCTCGCGCCTGGCCCTGGCCGCCTCTCCGTCTCGTCATGGCCATTGCCGGTAGTGGGTCCGGTCCTTGGGCCCCCCCGCGACTCGCGCAACTGCAAGTCTGACCGGTGTCCGCTCTGTGGCAATTTTGTCACGACCACTGAAATTGGGCCGATATTCCGAGGGTCGCGATTGCTTCGCCTCCGTCACATCCCGTAAACAGTCCCCGCTCGCCGGCTTGCGTCGGCGTCAGGGATGAAAAAAATCCGCGGCTCAAAGCAGCCGCATCAAGGGGACGGACATGAAAAGGACTCGCATTCTCACCAATCTGCTGGCGACGACCGTCTTTTGCGGCGCGCTCGGCATCGCCGCGCCTGCTTTTGCTCAGGACCAGAGGCAGGACACCCAGCCGCAGACCGGCCCCGTCGAGGCTTCGAACCCGAATGTTTCCGCCAACGCCGACACCCAGGCGGCCGACCAGGGCACGATCGTCATCACCGGATCGCGCATTCCGCAGCCGAACCTGACCTCGGTCAGCCCGGTCACCGTCATCAACAGCCAGGAAGTCCGGCTTTCGGGCACCACCCGCACCGAGGATTTGCTCAACGCGCTGCCGCAGGTGACCGCCAGCCAGGCCGGCAACGTCTCGAACGGCTCGACCGGCACCGCCACCGTCAACCTCCGCAACCTCGGCACGACCCGCACCCTGGTGCTGATCAACGGCCGCCGCATGGTCCCGGGTGACCCGACCAGCAGCGCCGCCGACTTGAACGCGGTCCCCGCGACCCTGATCGAGCGCGTGGACGTCCTCACCGGCGGCGCTTCGTCGGTCTACGGCGCCGACGCCGTCGCCGGCGTCGTCAACTTCATCATGAACACCAATTTCGAGGGCATCCGCCTTGACGGCCAGTACAGCTTCTACCAGCACGACAATAACACCAATAGCGGCCTGATCCCGGCCCTGAACGCGCGCGGCTTCGGCTTCCCGCGCGGCTCGGCTGCCGACGGCGGCACGGTCGACCTCAGCGGCCAGATCGGCGCTTCGTTCGACGACGGCCGCGGCCATGTCGTCGCCTATGGCACCTATCGCAAGAACAGTGCGATCACGCAGAACCAGCGCGATTACAGCGCCTGCGTCGCGCAAACCTCGGCGGCCAACGCCAATTTCACCTGCGGCGGCTCGGCGACCTCGGCGAACGGGACGGTCATCGCCTTCCAGGGCGGCACCTCGACCCTGTTCCAGATCGGGCCGAACCGGACGCTGCGGCCCGGCTTCACGCCGTTCAACTTCGCGCCGACCAATTATTATCAGCGGCCTGACGAGCGTTACAGTCTCGGCTTCTTCGCCAATTACGAGATCAGCCCGGCGCTGCGCCCCTATATGGACGGCATGTTCATGGACGACCGCACGGTCGCCCAGATCGCGCCATCGGGCGATTTCGGCAACACCTTCGCGATCAATTGCGACAATCCTCTGCTCGGCGCCTCGCAGCGCGCGGTGATCTGCGCCCCCGAGAATCTGCTGACGACCCCGGACCTCTTCGGCGTCTTCCCCGGAACGGTAACCGCGCCGGACGTCACCGATTGCACCACCCGCGGGCCGGTGGCGTGCCGGACGCCGCGTGTGTTCATCGATCCGAACACCGGCCTGCCCTACTTCAAGGGCTTCGCCCAGATCCTGCGCCGCAACGTCGAAGGCGGCGGGCGCCGCGACGATCGCGAGCATCAGCAGTTCAGGATCGTCGCCGGCATGCGCGGCGACCTCGGCAAGGCCTGGTCCTACGATGCCTCCTATCAATATGGCCGGACCAATTTCTCCGACACCTACACCAACGACTTCTCGATCACGCGCCTTCGCAACGCGCTCGACGTCGTCGCCGGCCCGGGCGGCGTGCCGGTCTGCCGGTCGGTGCTGGCCGGCACCGACACGGCCTGCGTCCCCTACGACATCTTCGGGACCGGGACCGTCAGCCAGGCGGCGGTCAATTATCTGTCGACGCCGGGCTTCCAGCGCGGCGTCAACGGCGAAACCGTTGCCACCGTCTCGCTCACCGGCAAGCTCGGCGAGTACGGCCTCCAATTCCCCTGGGCGGAGAATGGCGTCGGCGTCGCGCTCGGCGCCGAATACCGCAAGGAATCGCTCGATTTCCAGACCGACGCGGCCTTCTCGCTGCTGCCGTCGAGCGACCTCGCCGGCCAGGGCGCGCCGACGCTCTCGACCACGGGCGCGTTCGACGTCCGCGAAGTGTTCGCCGAGGTCCGGATCCCGATCGTCGAGAACGGCTTCTTCCAGAACCTCTCGCTCGAGGCCGGCTACCGCCACTCGAATTATGAGATCAAGGGAACCAGTAACAGGTTCTCGACCGACACCTACAAGATCGGCGGCGATTTCGCGCCCATCCGCGACATCCGCTTCCGCGCCAGCTACAATCGCGCGGTCCGGGCGCCGAACATCCAGGAATTGTTCGCGCCCGTCCACGTCCAGCTGGACGGCGCCACCGATCCCTGCTCCGGCCACACGCTCACCGCGGCCGATACGGGATGCCTGGCGCAGGGGCTGCACGTCGGACAGTTCGTGGCACCCAACCCGGCCGCCCAGTATAACGGTCAGGTCGGCGGGTCGCTCAATCTGACTCCCGAGGTCGCCAAGACCTATACGGTGGGCGTCGTCCTGCAGCCGCGCTTCATCCCGCGGCTCGCGATCACGGTCGACTGGTACAAGATCAACATCAAGAATGCGATCCAGCAGATCGGCGCGGACACCATCCTCGCCACCTGCGATGCGACCCTCAATCCGCTGTTCTGCGGCCTCGTGCACCGCGATTCCTCGGGATCCTTGTGGCGCTCCGCGGCGGGCTTCGTGATCGACCAGCCGCGCAACATCGGCGGCTTCTCGACCAGGGGCATCGACGTCGGTGCCTCCTATTCGATGAATATCGGCCGTTGGGGCGGCCTCAGCCTCAACGCGAACGGCACCTGGCTCGACAAGCTGATCGTGAACACCGGCATCTCGACGCCGTTCAACTGCGCCGGCCTCTACGGCACGATCTGCTCGGGCGGCGGCTCGCTGACCGGCCCGAACCCGAAATGGCGCCACCGGGCCCGCGTCACCTGGAATGCGCCGGACGGCATCGGCCTGTCGCTGCAATGGCGCTATCTCGGGTCGGTCCTTCTCGACAAGGCCAGCACCGAGCCGGGCCTGAAAGGCGCCTTCTCGCAGCACGACCGCACGATCCCGTCGCAGAACTATTTCGATCTCGCGCTGACGGCGAAAGTGGGCGACCACTACCAGTTCCGTCTCGGCGTCAACAACATCCTCGACAGGGAGCCGCCGATTATCGGTTCCAATGGCGGCGTCTCGGTCTGCCCGGGTACTTATTGCAACGGCAACACCTTCCCGGGGACCTACGACCCCCTCGGCCGCTACATCTTCGCGGGCGTGACGCTCGACTTCTAGAACGAAGCGAAAAATCGATACCTTGCGGCGGACCTTCGGGTCCGCCGTTTTCTTTTGGCCCCGCCGCGCTACACTCGCCGCATGAGCGATCCCGCATTGGACGAAGGACAAGCCGCGGCGTTGGAGGCCGAGGCCGACCGCGCCGCGATACGCGGCGACGCGGCGGCGGCGCGGCGCCTGCTGATGCGGGCGACCGCGCTCGATCCCGGGCGCGGCGAGGCCTGGCTGAAGCTGACCGCGATGTGCCGCCGGCTTGGCGACGTTGAGGCGGCGCTCGCCGCGGTCTCGGGAGCATTGAGGGTCGAGCCGCTCGGCTTCCTTCCCCTGCTGCTCAAGGCGAGCCTGCTCGAGCAGGCCGGCCGAAAGGAGGAATCGGGCGAGACCTACGGCCATGCCTTGGCGCAGCAGCCGGATGAAGTTCCGGCCGAGCTTCGCGTCATGGCCGGACATGCGCGGCGGGTTCACGACGATTTCCTCGCCGCGCGCGCGGCGCGGCTCGAGCGGGCCGGCGATGCGATCGCGGTCGGCCCGCGCGAGCGGGCGCGGCTCGACCGGTTCCGGACCAATATCCTGCGCAAGACCCGGCCCTTCCACAGCGACCCGACATTCTTCCATTATCCAGGCCTGCGCGAGCGCGAGTTCCACGACCGCGAGGACTTTCCCTGGCTTGCCGAACTGGAAGCCGCGACTCCCGCGATCATCGGGGATTTCGAGCGGGTGATGCATGCCGAGCGCGCCGAGCTGGTCCCCTATATCCAATATCCCGACGACGTTCCGCTGCGGCAATGGGCGGCGCTCAACCGCAGCCGCGACTGGACCGCGATCCACCTCGTCCGCAACGGCGAAACGATCGCGGCCAATGCCCGCCATTGCCCAATGGTGATGGAATTGCTGCCCCGGCTCGGCTCGCCGGTCATATCCGGCCGTGGGCCCAATGCGATGTTCTCGCTGCTCGCGCCCGGCGCCCATATTCCGCCGCATACCGGCGTCGCCAATACCAGGCTCGTCTGCCATTTGCCGCTGATCGTTCCGCCTGGCTGCTGGTTCCGGGTCGGCGCCGAGACCCGGGCCTGGCAATCGGGCAAGGCCTGGATCTTCGACGACACGATCGAGCACGAGGCGCTCAATCCCAGCGATACGCTGCGCGTGATCCTGATCATCGACACCTGGCATCCGGATCTTTCGGCGAGCGAGCGGGCGGCGGTCGCGGCGATCATGGCCGCGACGGACCCGGAGGGGGCGGAGGGGCCGTGAGCGCCGAGGCCGCCTGGCTGCTCAAGACCGCCGATCCGCACGACGCCGATTCGGTCTATCGCGCCGCTGCCACCGCGCTCGGCAGCGGCCTCGAAGCCGAAGCGCTGCCGCTCGCCCTCGCCGGCGCTGCCGCCCATCCCGGCGACGCGCGGATGTGGCAGATGGTGGCGCTGGCGCAGCGGGGGCTGGAGGATCTGGCCCCGGCGGTGGAGGCGATCGGGCGGGCGGCGGCGCTGGCGCCGAACGACGCGCTGATCGCGCATACCAGGGCGCGGGCAGCGCTCGAAGCCGGGCTTCCGGCGGCGCATCTGTTCGAGCCCGCCCGGGCGCTGGCGCCGGAGGACCCTAGCGTCCTGCTCGGCCAGGTCGCGGCCTGGTTCGCCGAGGGCGAGGTCGGCCGCGCAATCGAGACGCTCGACCGGCGCCTGCTCGCCCGGCCCTTCTGGATGGAGGGTCATGCCACGCTCGCGCGGCTGCGCTGGATGCACGGCGAGCGCGCGCTCTTCACCGCCAGCTTCGAGCGGGCATTGGCGGCCGCGCCCCGCCGGATCGACCTGTGGAAGGAAATGGTCGACACTTTGATGCACGCCGCGTTCCGCGAGGAGGCGCTGGCGGCGATCGTGCGGGGCAGGACGGCGGCGGGGGACGATCCTGCCTTCGACGCGCTGGAGACGATCTGCCGCGCGGAGATGGGCGAGACCGAGGCCGCCGACCGAGGGTTCGCCCGGCTGGGGAGGATCGACCATGTGACGATGGCAATGCGCTATATGCGCCACCTGCTCCGCTCGGGCCGGCCGGAAGCGGCCTCGGCCTTCGCCGAGGGCTGGAGCGACCGCGATCCCGGCCATATGCTGATACCCTATCTTTCGGCGGCGTGGCGGCTGACCGGCGAACCGCGCTGGCGCTGGATGGAAGGCGATCCGGCGATGATCGGCGACTACGACCTAGCCGCTTCGATTCCTGCGCTGGACGCCCTGGCCGATCGCCTGCGTGCGCTCCATCTCGCTTCCCACCACCCGCTCGAGCAATCCCTGCGCGGCGGCACCCAGACCGACGGGCCGCTCTTCTCGCGGATCGAGCCCGAGATCAGGGCGCTTCGCGCCGTCCTGCTCGAAGCGGTCGGGCGGCACGTCGCCGCGCTGCCGCCGCCGCGCCGCGGCCATCCGCTGCTGGCGGCGAAACGCGCGCCGATCCGCTTCGCCGGCTCCTGGTCGGTGCGGCTCGCCGGCGCCGGCTATCACGTCAACCACGTCCATCCGGCGGGATGGATCAGCTCGGCTTTCTACGTGTCGCTTCCCGACGGAGCGATGGGCGGCGAAGGCCATTCGGGCTGGCTGTCCCTGGGCGAGGCGAAGGAGCTGGGGCTCGACCTGCCGCCGATCCGGCTGGTCGAGCCCAAGCCGGGCCGGCTGGTCCTCTTCCCCTCGACCATGTGGCACGGCACCCGGCCTTTTGCGGCTGGCGAGCGGCTGACCGTAGCCTTCGACGTCGCCCGCCCACCGCAATGAGCGCGTCGCCTCCGCTTCCCCCGGCGGGCCTCGCGCCCGCGCTCGACCGGCTTCGAAG
>JAQGLF010000303.1 GCA_028293025.1 Alphaproteobacteria bacterium | reverse complement strand
GGCTTCCTTCTCAACAAGGGCGCCGATCCCAATCTCCCCAGCACCAATGGCGACACGCCGCTGATGGCGGCGGCACGGATCGGGTTCGAGGATGCGGCCGAGTGGCTGATCAACCTCGGCGCGAAGGTCGACGGCTCCAACAAGCTTGGCGAAACTCCGCTGATCGTCGCCGTCCAATTGCGCCAGATTGCGATGATCAAATATCTGCTCGACCACGGCGCCAACCCGGACAAGGCCGACGCCGCGCAAGGCTATTCCGCGCGCGAATATGCCGAGAGAGACAATCGCGGTCGCCAGATCCTTCAGCTGATCGAGGCGAGAAAGCCGAAACCCAAGCCGGCCGCGGCGACCGCTAAGTAGCGTCGCCGAGCGACGGGTCGACCTGCGCCGACAGCCGCCGCGCCGCGCGCCGAGCAAAATGCAACAGCTCGGCCTTGCGCCGCGCCGGCGCCAGAGGCCGATGGACGGCTTCGCGAATCACGGCGGCGTCATAGCGGTCGGCAACGATCAGCCCGGCCTCGCGCGGCAGATAGCGTTCCTGTTCGAGAATTCGCGCGAGATGCGGCGGGACCGCCCAGAAGAAGCGGTCGCAATAATCGAGATAGTCGCGCCACTTGCCGTCGCCCAGCAAATCGGCGCGCGACACCTTGATCTCGACGATGGTGATCGTCCCCGCGGCGTCGATCGCCATCATGTCGGCGCGCCGCCCGTTCGGCAGCGGCACTTCGCACAGGCCGAACAGATCCTGGTTGAAGAACAGGCGCGTCACGCCCCGCGCCACGTCCTGGGCGGCGAGCGGTGCGTCGGCGAAGCAGAGATCGGGCTGGAGACTCGGGGAGGACGCCATCCTCGCAAGCTAGAATAAAAGAGGAACGGACGAAAGGCTCAGCGGTAGAAGATGTGGTTGCCGATCTGCGCGACCCGTACCGCATGCCATCCGGTCGAGACGCTGCGCGCGTGGAAGAACAGCGCCCTCGCGGCGACAGGCTCCGCGCCCTCGCGCGCCATGCGGGCGACGGCGACGGCCTTGCGCCAGGCGGCGGAGCCGCGCGGCACGCTCGGCAGATGTCCGCGATGGACGAAGGAGAATTGGCCCCGCTGCCGGACGACGCCGCAGACCGACGAGGGGAAACGGCCCGAACGGGTGCGGTTGAGGATCACCTGGGCGACCGCAAGCTGGCCGCGTAGCGGCTCGCCCTTGGCTTCGAAATAGACGGCGTTGGCGAGGCACTCCTGCTCGCCGTCGGCGGCGGTGCCGGCGGCATAGGCCTCGACCGTCTCGGCGAGCGAACGCTGCGGCGGGTCGATCGCCCTAAGCTGGGGAATCCTCGGGGCCTCCGTAGAAGCCGCGTCAGCCGCCGGAGAAGCGGGCGTAATCTGGTCGACCGGGGCTTCCGGTATGGCCGACGCCGCGAGCGGCGTGGCGCTTTTGGGCAGGTCGATCTGCAAGGCCAAAGACGGAGTCGGGTTGAAGGTCCCGAGCAACAGAAAAAGCATGGCCGCGGCAACGCCGCCGGCGCGATTGGGAAATCTCATTCATCTTCGCATCAATGCGGCGGGCCGGTCCAAGCGGATGCGAAAACCAGAGCATCCGGACTGCCTTCCGTCTCGCGTGACCGACAACCTCCCAATACCCCGGGTGTGACGGCCCCCGCTCTCGCAAGAACAAGGCAGCGGCTACGGGCGCCCGCGGCGGGGGTCAACCGATCGAGTTCATTTCATCGGCGAACCGTTCGACAGACGGGACGTCCAGTTCCAAAACCCACAAATCGGGGTCGAAGCGGCGCCGGCGCGCGATGAATGCGGGAACTTCTGCGGCTCCTGCGAAAGCCGGGGCCCAGGCATAACCGCCATTGACCTGCAGGATGCGCTCGAAAATCCGCGGATTTCCGCCCTTTTCGAGGAGAATCACGAGGATCGAGCCCGCCGTCGGATCGCCTTTGGCGAGAACCGCGCCGAATCCCCCCTCTACTTCGGCCTGGCGCAGCAGCGCGGACGCGAGCACCGAGCTTGCCAGCCGGGGCGTCACGTCACTTTTTGCCGTAGCCGGGCAGGCTCGCCAGCGGGATGCGCGAGCGCATGAAGGTGCCGGTGCCTCGCGCCGCCTCCTCGCCCTCCGCATCGACGAGGCGCGCCTCGCCGACGAAGACCCGGCGTTTGCCGCTGGCCCAGCGGCCTTCCGCGACCGCCTCGCCGCCGCGTAGCGGGCGGGTGAAGAGGAGGTTGAAGGCGGTGGTGAGGAGGAAGCGATCGGTGACGAGGCTGTTGCAGGCGTAGAAGGCGGCATCGTCCATCATCTTGAAATAGAGCGTGCCGTGGGCGGCGCCGGCGGCGTGGAACAGGCTCTCCTCGACGCGAAAGCGGATCCGGGCGAAGCCGGGCTCGACGATCTCCATCCGCGATTCGAACAGCCGGTTGACCGGCGCCTGGCGGTAGAGCGATTCGAGGGCCCGGTGGTGCGCCGCCCGGCCGGCCGCGAACGGCGCCGCGCCGGCTTGGCTCTCGCCCTCAGGCGGCATGGCGGCTTTCGATGCCGGCGAGCAGGGCGAAGATCGCGTCGCGCGAGCGGGCACCGCGAAGCTTGGCGGTGAGGTTGCGGTCGCGAAGCGCGCGGCTCACCCCGGCCAGCGCTTTCAGATGGTCGGCGCCGGCATCGGCCGGCGACAGGATGGTGAAGACGAGGTCGACCGGCAGGCCGTCGACCGCCTGGAAGTCGATCGGCGAAGCCAGGCGGGCGAAATAGCCGACGACCCGGTCGATCCCTTCGAGCTTGGCATGGGGAATGGCGATGCCGGCGCCAAAGCCGGTCGAACCGATCTTCTCGCGGTCGGCGAGAGCGGTCGCGATCGTCTTCGCCGGCAGACCGGTACGCCTCGAGACGGCGCCGGCGAGCTGCTGGAACAGCGCCTTCTTGTTGGCCGCCGCCAGATGCTCGTCGATCGCGTCGGCCGTCAGAATGTCGGAAAGTTCGTTCATGCGTCTCCGGATGAGGGCAAGCCCCCGGCCCCCGCGGAAGAAGAAAGAGAGATAGGCGCTCGGCGGCGGCTGCGCCAGACCGCCCTCCGGATCAGGCCTCGTCCGGACCCGAAGCCTCGTCGCCTCGTCGATAGCCCGATTGACCCGCCGTTTCGAAGATCTCGGCGGGATCGGCGCGCCGGTCCTTGACCTTGCGCATGTGCCGGCGAAGCTGCTTGTCGACCTTCTCGGCGGCGGCGTCGAAGGCGGCATGGGCGGCGGCGGCGCGATCGGTCGCCTTCATCACCAGGCCCTGCGGGGCATGGGCGATCACTTCGCAGGTGAAGCCGTGATCGTGCGGCCCCTTGCCGAAGGTGACCTGGACCGAGACGAGCCGCGCCGAATATTTGAGATCGGCGGCGCGCAGGCGCGTCTCCACATGAGTCCGCAGCGCTTCGCCCGTGTCGACCTGATGGCCGGAGACCCGGATATCCATGAGCTTCTCCTAGATGCGGGCGCGAGATAGGGGCTGCACTCGGCTCCCGCAACGGCGCCGTCAACCGCGCCCGTCGAGCCGGTGCCAGATGGGGTCGGCGATGGTCGCCAGGAATCGGGCATGGGCGAGAAGCTCGTCCTCGGTCGCGGCATGCGGACGCGGCGGACGGACTTCCAGCGCGGCGGCGACGATCTCGATCGACGCGGAATTCGCCTCCCCCGCTTCGAACGGCTCGGCCAGGATATCGGCGAGGCCGAGGCCGATCTGGCGGCCGCCGGTCAGCTCGACATAGCATTGGGCGAGGAGCTGGGCGTCGATCAGGGCGCCATGCTTGACGCGAAGGCTGCGGTCGA
This sequence comes from Alphaproteobacteria bacterium, assembly GCA_028293025.1. Taxonomy (GTDB): domain Bacteria; phylum Pseudomonadota; class Alphaproteobacteria; order Sphingomonadales; family Sphingomonadaceae; genus Allosphingosinicella. The sequence continues at coordinate 5,128 of JAQGLF010000303.1, read as the reverse complement.
CGCCGAAGCGCGTGCACAAGGCGTCGAGGCTGTGCTTGGCGCCGGGGTGTCTGGTCCGCGCCAGCGTCAGCGTGTCGACCATCCGCGTCAGGCAGACGAGCGGGCGGCCGCACAGGCCGAGCTCGTGGTTGAGGAAGCCGAAATCGAAGCTCGCATTATGGGCGACGAGCGGACAATCGCCGAGGAAGTCGATCAGCGCCTCGGCCGTCTCGTGGAAAGGCGGCTTGTCGGAGAGGAAGGTCTCGGAGAGGCCGTGCACCGCCTCGGCGCCGCTCGGCATCGACCGGCCGGGATTGAAATAAGCATGGAAGGTGCGGCCGGTCTCGACCCGGTTGAACAATTCGACGCAGCCGATCTCGACCATCCGGTCGCCGGTCAGCGGGCTGAGACCGGTGGTCTCGGTGTCGAACACGATCTCGCGCATGCGCCGGTTATGAATCGGCGGCGCCGGTCAGGCAAGCGAGGATGCGGCGAACCGAAGCCTTTGTTTCGTCGAAGGAACCTGCGGTCGGGATGACGAAGTCGGCGCGCGCCCTTTTCGCCTCGTCCGGCAGCTGGCGGGCGAGAATCCGGTCGAGCTTTTCCGCAGTCATGCCGGGCCGGGCCAGCACCCGCGCGCGCTGGACCTCGCTCGGCGCGGAGACGACGGCGATCTTGTCGACCTCGCTCCCGCCGCTTGCTTCGAACAGCAGGGGAATGTCGAGCACCACCAATGGCGCATCGCGATTGGCGGCGAGGAACGCCTCCCGCTCCCGGGCCACCGCCGGGTGGACCAGCGCCTCGAGCCGCCGCAGCCTCTCGGGCGTGCCCAGCACCCGCTCGGCCAGCGTGCCGCGGTCGACGCCGCCCGGGCCGGTGGTGCCGGGGAATTCCGCCTCGATCGCCGCCACCAGGGCCCCTTCCGGCGCCTGCAGCCGGTGGACCGCCGCATCGGCGTCGAACACCGGCACGCCTTCCGCCGCGAACATCGCGGCGACGGTCGATTTGCCCATGCCGATCGAACCGGTGAGGCCGAGCCGGATCATCGGGTCAAAAGCTCCCGAAGCTCCGGACTTTCCACCGGCTCGGGAGACGCTTCGAAAAAGAAACGGAAGGCCATCGCCGCCTGCCCGATCAGCATCTGCAGCCCGTCGATCGTTTCCAGCCCCATCGACCGCGCCTGCCGCAGCAGCCGCGTATCCACCCGATGGTAGACCATGTCGAGGACAACGGCGCCTGGACGCAAGGCGGCGAGGTCGATCTCCAGCGGGGGATAATCCACCATGCCGAGGGCACTGGCGTTGATCAGCAAATCGGCCGGCGGCGGATCGCCGAGCGGCACGGCGTCGCCCTCAAGCCCGAAATCGGCAATGAGGCGCGCGGCTTTGGCGGGATCGCGGTTCATCACCGTCAGCGAAGCGGGTCTTGCGCGCTTCAGCTCTTCCAGCGCGGCCCGCGCGGCGCCGCCGGCACCGATCAGCACCACGTCCTTGTCGGCGGCGGAGTGCTCGCCCAGCGCAAGGTTGAGGCCCTGCCAATCGGTATTGAGGCCCAGCACAAGCTCCTCGAATCGCGTGACCGTGTTGACCGCGCCGATCCGGCGGGCGGAGGAATCCACGTCGTCCAGCAACGGGCCGATCGCCGCCTTGTGCGGCATGGTCACGTTGCAACCGCGCCAATCGGGGTCGCCGCGACGGCTGGCGAGATAGGAACCCAGCTCGCCGGCACGAACGTGCGCGCGCCTGTAATCCCCCTCGATCCCCAGTTTTTCGAGCCAGAATTTGTGGATCAAGGGCGATTTGGAATGGGCGATCGGATCGCCGATCACCTCGGCATAAGGCACGCCCATCAGCGGTCCAGCAGGCCGCGCTCGCGCAAATAAGCGAGCAAGGGGAGGAGCGGCAGGCCGAGGATGGCGAAATGGCTGCCCTCGATCTTCTCGAACAGCTGCACGCCCGGTCCTTCGATCCGATAGCCGCCGACGTTCCAGCGGACATGCTCCCACTCTCGGTCGAGATAGGAAAGGAGGAAGGGCTCGCCGAGCGGCCGCATGGTGAGCATCGCCGTTTCGATCGCCCACCATTTCGCCTGGCCGTTTTCACAGACGACGGCGGCGGAGTGGAGCTTGTGGGTCGCGCCGCTGAGGCTCTTCAGCTGGCGCAGCAATTCGTCGCGCGAGGCGGGCTTGCCGAGGATGGAGCCGTCCTCGCGCTCCAGCACCTGGTCGCAGCCGAGCACCAAGTCGCCCGCTTCGGCCGGGACGCTCAGCGCCTTCAGCTGCGCCAGCTCCTCGGCGATGCCGATCGCGTCGAAGCCGGCGCTTTCCAGGCCGCCTTTCGCCGCTTCCTCGTCGAGCTCCGCCTCGACCGGCTCGAACGGAATTCCGGCCGCCTCCAGCATGGCGCGGCGGGCGGCGCTCTTCGAGGCGAGGAGCAATCTCATCCGCCGGCGGCCGCCGTCGCCGCGTCGATCCGCTCGTTGCACAATTTGACGATGGCGAAGGCGGTTTCCTCGATCGAGCGGCGGGTCACGTCGATCACCGGCCAGCCATTGTCGGCGAAGATGCGGCGGGCGAAGGCGAGCTCGGCATTCACCGCCTCGCGATCGACATAGTCGGTCTCCGGCGCCTGGTTCAGCGACAGCAAGCGGTTGCGCCTGATCTGGATCAGCCGGTCGGGATTGGTGGTGAGGCCGACGACCAGCGGATGCCGCAAGGTATAGAGGCGGGCGGGCGGCGGCGATTCCGGCACCAGCGGCACGTTCGAGACCTTGTAGCCACGATTGGCGAGATAGATGCTCGTCGGCGTCTTCGAGGTGCGCGAAACGCCGGCGAGGATGATGTCCGCCTCCTCCCAATTGTCGGCGCCGATGCCGTCGTCATGGGCGATGGTGAACTGGATCGCGTCGACCCGCGCGAAATAGGCGGCGTCGAGCGCGTGCTGCCGCCCCGGCCGACCCTTCGCCTCCTGGCCCAGCACCGCCGACAGCGCATGGGTGACCGGATCGAGCACGGAGACCGCGTGGTTGCCGCGGCGGCGCGTCTTCTGCTCGAGCTCGCGGCGGATGTTGCTGTTCACCAAGGTATAGAGGACCAGCCCGGGCCGGCGCTCGATATCGTCGAGCACCCGGTCGAGATGGCCCTCGGAGCGCACCATCGGCCAGAGATGCTGCAGCGCCTCGACATGGTCGAACTGGGCGAGGCAGGCCTTGGCGATCAGCTCCAGCGTCTCCCCCGTCGAATCGGAGAGGAGATGGAGGTGGAGCGGATTCGTCACCGCGGCGGCCTGTGGATAAACATGGGGAAATCGCTAGTCCAAGCCTCGGGACGGTTGCAAGCGGACGGTTTCTCCCCGCATTCCGAATTCGGCCCACAGAAACGCAAAGGTGAAAAAGTTCCGAAGGCGAAGCTGTGGATCATGGGGATAGCGGCCGCGAATCCGCGGGCTTGTGCGACCCCGCAGGAGTCAAGCTGTTTGCAAAATCGGGCGGAGCCAATAAACCCCGCTTTCAGCCGCCCTACTACCTTCAACAATGATTCTATTAGAGTCTCTTTATAAGAGAAGAGACGGGAGCCCTTACGATCCGCATGACCGGCACGACCAAGCCTTTGCTCGCCGTGCTGAAGGGTAAAAAGGCTGAAAAAACACCGATTTGGCTGATGCGTCAGGCGGGGCGCTACCTTCCCGAATATCGCGCGCTCCGGGAAACCAAAGGCGGCTTCCTCGCGCTTGCGACCGACCCGGACGCCGCGGCGGAAGTGACGCTCCAGCCGATCCGTCGTTTCGGCTTCGACGGGGCGATCCTGTTCTCCGATATCCTGATGATCCCTTACGCGCTGGGTCAGGACTTGCGCTTCGAAGCCGGCGAGGGCCCGCGCCTGTCGCCATCGCTCGCCGAATCGGCCTTGTCGTCGCTGACGCCCGATTCGGCGCTTCTGGAGCCTGTCTACCGGACTGTGGAGAAAGTTGCGGCCTGTCTCCCGAAAGACACGACTTTCCTCGGTTTCGCCGGCAGCCCCTGGACCGTCTCCACCTACATGATCGCCGGCCAGGGCAGCCGCGAGCAGGCGGAGGCGCGGCGCTACGCCTATCGCGATCCGGCCGCCTTTCAGGAGATCGTCGACCGCATTGCCGCGGCGACGATCGATTATCTTTCGGGCCAGATCCGCGCCGGCGTCGAGGCGGTGCAATTGTTCGACTCCTGGGCCGGCAGCCTTTCTCCCGCCCAGTTCGAACGCTGGGTGATCGCGCCGACCGCGGCGGTCGTCGCCGGCCTCAAGGCGCGCCATCCCGAGATTCCGGTGATCGGCTTTCCCAAGGGTGCCGGCGGCAAGCTCCCCGCTTATGCCCGCGAGACCGGAGTCGACGCGATCGGCCTCGACGAGACGGTGGACCCCGTCTGGGCGGCCGCTTCCTTGCCCGACGACATGCCGGTCCAGGGCAATCTCGACCCACTGGCGCTGATCGCCGGCGGCGCGGCGCTTGAAACTGCGGTGGGGCGCATCCTATCTAGCCTTGCGGGGCGCCCGCATATCTTCAACCTGGGACATGGCATTTTGCCGGACACGCCGATTTCCCACGTCGAAAAGCTGCTCCAGCTGGTGCGCCGGTGATCTATGGCCTGCAGGCGGCGCTCAGCTTGACCTACGCCTGGATCAAGGCCGGCCACATCATCTTCGTGATGTTCTGGATCGCGGGTCTGTTCATGCTGCCGCGTTATTATATCTACCATCAGGAATCGGCGCCGGGCTCGGCGGAGGAAAAGAAGTGGATCGAACGCGAGCGCAAGCTCCGCTCGATCATCCTCACCCCGGCGATGATCCTCGTCTGGATCTTCGGCCTGATGATGATGTGGACGATCCAGGCCTGGACCATGCACTGGTTCCAGCTGAAGTTCCTGCTCGTGCTGGGCCTTTCCGCCTATCACGGCTGGATGATCGGCTACGGCCGCAAGCTCGCGCGGGGCGAGCGGCCGGTCAGCGGCCGGGCGCTCCGGCTGATGAACGAGATTCCGGGCCTTGCGGTCGTGCTGATCGTCGTTTTGGTGATCGTCAGGCCCTTCTGATCCGTGCGCGCTTGACTTGATTCCGGCGCGGGCATAACGCCGAAGCCGTCGTTCGCCCGCCGTCCGCGTGGGCATCCAGCCGCCT
>JAQGLF010000022.1 GCA_028293025.1 Alphaproteobacteria bacterium | reverse complement strand
AGCATCGAGTGGCGCTGGACGGCGGGTGCTTCGTGCCCCGCACGAAGCAGATCGCTCCGGTGGAGCGATCGGGCCCGCAGTCCCGCTTCACTCTCCTCGCGCCTGGCCCTGACCGCCACTCCGCCTCGTCATGGCCGTTGCCGGTAATGGGTCCGGTCCCGAGCATGAAGGCCGGCCACTTCCAGCCATTGGTTGGGGATTCAAGCCTTTTGGCCTCGCCCGTTGAACCAGAAGCCCAGCCCCAAGGCTGCCGCGATCAAGAGCTGCGCACCGATGCTCTGGATGCTTGGATAGATCCCGAGGAGGTCGATACGGGGCACGCTTGCCAACGGCGAGATGTTGAGCAGCCCCGCTTCCTGAATGGCAGCAATGCCCTTTCCAGCGAGCACCACCGCCAGCACGGCTATGAGTGCCGAGCTGTAGCGAAAGAACGCGGTGATCGGGAGACGGCTGCTGTACTGGAGCATCGCCCAGGCGATGACGCCAAGGATTGCCGCCCCCCCAAGCGCGCCGCCAATGATCGCATGGGCGCCGGCACCATTCGACATGGCCGCGAAGAACAGGATCGTCTCAAAGACCTCGCGATACACGACCACGAAGGCGAGGCCGAACAGGAACCATGCGGAACCTCGAGAAAGGGCCTTGTCCAGCTTCTCCTTGATATAGCGTTGCCAAGCGTCGGCCTTCGACTTGCCGTGCATCCAGATGCCGACGGAGACGAGCACCAGTGCCGCGAAAATGCCGCCAAAGCCTTCGGTAAGCTCGCGGCCGGCGCCGCTAATGGAAATGAGCTCCGTCGCGACGAACCAGGTTGCTGCGCCAGCCAACAACGCGGTCACCCAGCCCGCGTGAACGTAGGGCAGGACCTCGCTCCTCTCGGCTTTTCGCAAGAACGCAATCATCGCGACCACGACGAGGAGCGCTTCCAATCCCTCACGGACAAGGATCGTCAGGGAGCTGATAAAGGCGGACACGTCGCTCGTTCGGTCCCCGGACAATGCTTGTTCGGCGCGGGCGAAAAGCTGATCGAGGGTGGCGGCCTGCGCCTCGACTTCGGGGACGCTCTTGCCACTGCCGATCTTCGCGCGGAACTCGGCCATCGCTTCCTCGATGGAAGACTTGAGGCCGTCATCACGGGCGGAAACGGCCGGCTCCAAAGGCTCAAAACCATCGAGATATGCCGACAAGGCCAGCCGCTTCGCCTCCGCACCATTGCCCGACCGGTAGGCGGCGAGGCTTTCCGACAGCCGCTGGCGCGTCAACGACAATGAACCCCCGCCCCCGGCGGCGACCGCGGAGGGATTGGTCCTAAGATAGGCGAGCACGGCCCGGGCCTTCTTCTCCCCGATCTCCGACGCGAGGCCGGCGGGCGTCACCGACACCAACGTCTCCAGGTTGGGAAAGCGGCTGTGCAGCCTCGGCTCGCTCACCCAAATCCGCTCCCCCTCCTGAACCTCGGCCCGGGAGAAGGACAGGCTGCCGACATGAAATGCGAGCGCCCATCTGTCATCCGCCGGCAAGTGCGCGAAACTTGCCATAGGAGTGCCATCGAGGCCTTGGGTGATGACTTGATCCAGGGCAAAGATACTGCGCTGGTCGGCACGATCCTTGTCCTTGAAAGCAATCGGTGGTGGATTGAGCTTGGCGGCGGCGGGTCCTTTGCCGTCGCCCGTCGCACCATGGCAGGCGGCGCAATTCTCCGCGTAGAGCATTCCGCCGCGTGCCGTGTCCGGCGCGCCGGCCGGAGCCATTGGCACCGGATAAGCGCGAAGCAATGCGCTCCCAAGCGACCGCGCCAACAGCGCAATCCGCTCAGGAGCGGCCTTCTGGGCAATGGCCGTCCGGAGATCTCTCGACTGCGATATGAGAGCGGCGCGTTCGGGCTTTTGGGGCAAATTCTCCAGGTGCTTTTCGACCGTCGCCGAGAACTCGCGCATCTCGCCATATTCGGACGCGCTGATCACCCGGCCCTCTTTGACGGCGCCGGGATAGTCGACGGCGAGATAATCGAGCAGACGCCACGCCGTCTGGACGGTCTCAGGCGCCGGCACCTGCGTGTTCGCCGCCAGCGCCATCTGGGCGAGGGTGCCGAGCAACAGCGTAAGCAGCAGGCCCATGAGCCGAATCATTGGACGCCTTGCACTCATGGGAGCTGCTCGGATCGAGGGCTCGGCATGCGTGTGGAGGTTGGGAATGGAAGCAGTTCTGGGAGGCGGTTCATGGCCTCTATATAATGCGACTGATTATCAATAACGAGTAAAAAAGGCCCAAGCCGTGTCAGCCCCCGGCGCCGTCGCATTTCTGCCGGGATGAGGCCCTGACAGAGCCAAGCCGCTCCGCTAGAGTTGCGACAGGAGGGGCTGGGGATGAGATATCGGGCCTGGGGAGCGTTGCTGAGCCTGATATTGGCCTCGTGCGGCGGCGGCGGGGGCGATACCGGCGGGTCCCCTCTGGCCGGCCCGATCGCCTCGGCGCCCGCGGCGGGCAACGGCGCCACGGCCTGCACCCTTCGTGCGCGCCAAGACTGGGCGGCGCAGCAGCTTCGCG
>JAQGLF010000280.1 GCA_028293025.1 Alphaproteobacteria bacterium | reverse complement strand
CTCGCGGGTGGAGGTCGAGCCGACGTTGACGATCCGCCCCCAGCCGCGCTCGCGCATGCCGGGTATGGCGGCCTCGGCGAGAATCCGGGGCGCTAGCACCAGAGAGCGGTAGGCGCGCTCCCACTCGTCAAGGTCGTGGTCGAAGGCGTTGCCGAACGGCGGCCCGCCGGCGTTGGTGACGAGGATGTCGACGGGGCCGAGTGCCACGGCGACCTCGCCTGGGAGGGTTGCGAGTCGGTCCGTGTCGGCGGCGTCGGCGACGAATGGCGCCGCGCCGCCGCCGATCTCCGCAGCCGCCTCCTGCAGGCGCTCGAGCGAGCGGCTGGAGATCGCGACCCGCGCCCCTTCCCGCGCCAGCGCCGCCGCGACCGCGCGCCCGAGCCCACGGCTGGCGCCCATCACCAGCGCTACACGTCCCTCCAGCCCTAGATCCATCGGTCCATCCTGCCGGACCGGCGACGCTCAAAGCCCGCCGCGTGGGTAAGGTTCCCCTCGGGCGCCCGTAGCTCAGTGGTCAACGGTTCCTTACGGGGGGCCAAAGAGCGTCGGTCTTTCAAGCCGAAGGTCGCGGGTTCGACTCCCGTCGGGCGCATTCGCTGCTGTTCCTTGAGGTGCCGGGTTTTTCCCGGTGTGGAGCCAGATCCTCGGCTTCGCCGCTGAATTGTGTTCCGTCGCCTTCCCGGCGATTCCGAGGCGTTCCGGGGTGCGAGAGTCGCATTTCTGTCTCATTCCGCCGTTGCCCGGGCGGCTATTCGTGCTTCTCGGACAGCTTTGCCAGCTCGGTGATCGAGACGCCCAGCGCGGCGGCGATATCGCGAGCCGTGGCCCAGGTCGGGTTGGCGTGCCCTGCCTCGATGTGGGAGAGCGTCGGGATCGCGATGCCCGCTCGCTCGGCCAGGGCCTCCTGCGTCTCTTTCTTCTTCTCGCGGAGCTGACGTATCGCGATTCCAAGGCCCGGCTGTGGTCGCGATGAGTGCCGCATGCCGGGAGACATTTTCAGAAGCGCACCCGGTCAAAGCGGACCTAGTACATGTGCTAGGTCCCTGCTACCCTGATCGGCACATAAGTGGGGCCGCGCGAGTGGAGTCGCCGGCCCCGTGGCGACGGGTCAAGGAAAGCTCGCCCCGCCGCAGCGGGAACGGTAACTGTCTGCCGGCTCCAAAGAAGCGGCCCCCGGCCGGCGGTGGAACGCCAACCGAGGGCCTGACCACAAGGAGAACAAGCTCCTCATGGCTGAAGAGAACTCTATGGCTCGCGGTTCGAGCGACTGCCCTTCCACCGAGGTTCAAGACCTCCGCGACCAAGGCAGTGTCCTGATTCACGTCCTCACGCTCTACCCGACGCACCTGCGGCTTTCCGAATTGATTCAGGAGGTGAATGCCGGGGCGGCCGACTTCGCGCAGCGAGACGCGATTGAACGCGCTGTCCGCGATCTGACCGGGGTCGGTCTGCTGTTCCGCAGCGACGGGCTCGTATTGCCGACGCGGGCGGCACTCCGCTTCAACGAGATCCTCGGGGAGGGGATGTAGCGATGGGGCGCCACCCAAGCCTGCAACGCGAGCAATTCGCCCGCTGCTTCGGGATTAACCTCGCCAAGGCTCGCAGTGCAGCGGATGTGAGCCAGGACGAGCTTGCCTTTCGGACCTCGACGCATCGCACGGCGATCAGTCAGATCGAGCGTGGTCTGTCCCTGCCGGGCCTCGACTCGGCGATGAAGTTCGCGGCGGCGCTGGAAACGTCGCTGGACGAATTGGTCGCGGGAATCGAATGGCAATCGCCAGAGAAAAAAATAGGCAAATTCAAAATTCCAGATTCAGAAGAAAATGAGCCACGACGATCCAGTAGCGAACGATGAGGCAGCCAAGAAGCACCTGCCAAGACAAAGCCGGTCCATCAGGCCCTCAGGCAGCCACCCAAGGCCCCTACTCAGCACCCAACCTCAACCCCCGACACACTACGAACCCTCCGGATTCGTGCCTGAGCCGCAGCTTCATGATCGGCGACGTCAGCGAGGGGTGGGGCGGACCAAAAGAGGCGCTCGCCGCCCCTCCGGGCGGCCGATTGTGGCACGGCTTCGCCGTGCGACGGCCGCCTGTAGGGAGGGGCGGCAGGGGCCTGACCTTCGTTCTCATCGGTGGCGGTGGGAGTGCTTGGCCGAGTCGACCGATGCAAACGCCGCCGTCTTTGGACATAGGTGGCATGGAGAGGAAACCTGCTCCCGTCGCTTTTTTCACCGAGCGCAGTCTCGCGAGCTTCCTCGCGGTCTCCGACCGCACGATCCGCAACTGGATCAGGCGCGGCGAGTTGCCCAGTTACAAGCTCGGCGCCTCCCGGCGGATTGACCCGGCCGATGTCGAGGACTTCCTCGCCCGCCATCGAGACGAGGCGGCATGAGGCGCGAGTCGCCGATCAAGCGCCGCAACCCTTCCGTGCAAGTGGTCTGGGTTGCGCGCTACACCGGCCGCGACGCCAAGCATCACATCGCCAAGCCCACCTGGAATCGAGGCAAGGGCACGTTCACGAAGAAGGCCGACGCTCAACGCGCGATCGACGAGGCTTACGGCCTCTCGGATCGGCCCGACACTCTCGGCGACTACTTCGCGACGTGGACCGAACGTCACCCCAGGGCGGAGCGCACCAACGACACGTACAACCACCGGATCAGCCGCGTCGCCGACGTGGAGGTCGAGGGCATCCCCCTTCGCGACTGGCCGATGCATGAACTGCGCCGCCGCCACACCCTCGTCTTGGTCGACTACATGCTGGCGAACGAAGGTCGAGCCACCACCGGCGCCGTCGGCATCCTCCGCTCCCTCTCGGCAATGGCCGAGGACGCGATCACCGACGAAGTCTGCGATTTCAACCCCTTCAGGGGCATCCGCATCCGCGCCAACGACCCAAGGGCAAAGAAGAAGCCCCGCCCGATCCGCGTCTTCACCTTCGAGGAAATGCACCGCTTCGCAAAAGCAGCGGGCCGCTACGAGCCAGTGGTCCGCGTCTTCACCGACTGCGGTCTGAGGCTGGGGGAGGTGCTGCCCCTCCGACGCGAAGACTTCGACGGCGGGATGCTTCAGGTCCGCCGCACCGCTCACGAGGGCCGCATCCTCGATGGCACCAAGACCGACCACGGCGAGCCCGACGCCGGCCGCGTCGTCCCGGTCCCGGCAACCCTCGCCTGGATGCTCGAAGCCCAGATAAACCTCAACGGCCCCGACTGCGAGTTGCTCTTCACAACCCCACGCGGCCGCCTCTGGCGCGAGCGCACCTTCTATCGCGACCTCTGGCGCCCAGCCCAGGCAGCCTCCGGCCTAGACATTCGCCCTCATGAGTGTCGCCACAGTTACATCACGCATATGCGGGCTGCGGGCGTCAACGACGCCGACCTGGCTGAGATCGCAGGGCATCGCGTAGCGACGATGCTGGCGCGATACACGCACCCAACCGAGAAAAGCTTCGGCACTGTGCGGAATCTGCTCGGCTAGGAAAGCGAATCTACTGTCGCTGCGTAACCGCGAAATCCAGGGCGAACCTTGATTGGTTTCACAATCAGCGAGAGCCCATCGGACCGAGCAGGAGGGTCATCTTGCCGAGTTCCCAGCATCTACTCTCCCGCCATTATTAGAACCGACTCGGTTGCAGGGGTTGACTCTCTATAGACCCGAGACCTGGGGTTGATAGTTGCATAGTTTCGACGGGCAACGACCTCGAAGTTGTGGTCGGCCACCGCGGTCAAGCCCTGTACTTCCGCGATCTCGCCGATGAGGGAAGCCAGATCGACACGGATCTCCTTGTAATAGGAGTCTTGGACGACAAATACAACGGGTGCACCTGGGCGCGCCACGCGGCTGATCTCAGCTATGGATTCGTTCATTCCTCTGAGGTATCGCAGGAAGAACTTGCGGTAGTACCCGTTAGATGCCTTGGATTCATGGGCAGTGATCTCCTGCAGTAGCTGCGTGCTCATCGGACAATCAGCTAGGAAGTCGGTCTCTAGCTTCCCACCGGGGATGGTGGGAGTGCCGATCATTTTGTCGCGAAGCCCCTTGAGTTCATTTGCCCGGAGGCCTAGCACCGCCAACTCCGGCAACGTGGCCACCACGTAGTCGATTCGGGTGCAGTAAGGAGGAGACGTAATCACCGCATCTACAGAACTGGCCTCGAGTGGCAGGTCGGTAGAGGAGGCAAGCGCAATTGAGCTAGGGCAGTTCTTATCTGGGTAATCCTGGCTGGATGCCTCGACGAGCGCCGTTAGTGCCTCCATTGCCTGGCGGAAGTTCTGGTGAATGGTGTCTTGGCTGGGGCGCAAGCGGTTGCGCGGATTTATGTTGCGTCGAATCCACGTCGGGTTCGATCCGAGAAAAGGATCCAGCAATGTCCTGATCGTCCGAAAGAGGCCGAGATAGACGACGGCGGCAAGCGCAGATATATCGCCAACTGAATCAATCGCTCGGTCACGAGCATCCGCATTGACAAGCAGCTGGAAAGCCCGTCTCTCGAGAGACCGGATGAGGCCTACAGATTGGGGAGAGAACCAGCTATGAAGAAGATCCGAGTCGACTGGGAAGTCTGGATTGGCAGATGCGGAGCTCAGAAGCTCCTCAGTTAGCGAGGCCATGCTCCCGGCCACATCCGATCGAAGAAGCCTGGCCGTGGCAATTACTACGGCAGCGGGGTTTATGTCAAAGCCCCTGCTGCCACGGGATGCGGCCGTAGCAATGGCGGTGGTGGTCCCACTCCCGTTCCAAGGATCCATAATCGTTTCAGCGCTTACCGGTAGCGCTGCGACTATGTCGGCCACGAAGTTATCTGCGTAACCTGCGTAGTAGCCATACCAAGCGGCAGAAGCTGGCACGTGGCTCCTCTTTGGACTCGTAGGCTGGAGTTCACGGAGGGGCTGCAAACTGTCGTTGGAAGATGCAGGCTTCATCTGGATGCTTTCTACCATCATCCTCGGAGATCGAGGCGAACTCGGCCGAGGTACCGCGAAGCTCGGCTATTAGTGGTCGACGCGAGGCGGCTAGAGGGCGGTTGCGCGCACATCTTCCCGCTTGAGGGCTGACCGGCCAAAGGGCACCACGGGTTGGCGATCCGCGCGGTCAGCCGCAGTCAGGTAGGTTCAGGTAGATGTCTGAGTACTTAGCCCCTGCCTCGCGCACGCCCGGCCAAGCTTTCTGTTCCCCTGCAGCACTCGACAGAAACTGTGCCTGATTCATCCCAGAACGCAGCCCCGCGTCGCGTAGTTTATTTGCTTGGAGCTGGGGCCACGCAGGGCGCCGCTAGTTT
>JAQGLF010000268.1 GCA_028293025.1 Alphaproteobacteria bacterium | reverse complement strand
AGAAATCCGGATATTGGCGCTCGGTCACCTGCCCCGCGTCGACGAAGCCGACGACCCCATAGTCGCCGAACCGATAGCGGCCCTCGATCGAGAATTCGCTGAGGCCACGGCCGCCCAGCGGCACGTTCTTGGCATCGCGCGGGCCGAGCTCCTGATAGCCGAAACCGCGCACCGACCCGCCGCCGCCCGAGTAAAGCCGCCGCGATGGCGCGATGTCGTCGCGGGCGATGCCGAAGATCGAGCCGAAGCGCGCCCGCCCGGCAAGCACGAAGCTGTCGCCGAACGGATGATAGACGCTGCCTTCGATCAGATTGCGAATGTAGAATTGGGCGCCATTGCGCAGCGAGGCCTCGGGATTGATCCTGGCGAGCAGGCGGAAGCCGCGGGTCGGATCGAGCAGGCTGTTCGACCGGTCATAGCCGATTTGGCCGATCAGCCCGCCAATATAATAAGCGTTGCTCAGCGAGACGTGGGCTGTGCCGTCGCGATTCTCGTTGGTGGCGAGGATTTCGGCGCCATAGGCATAGGTCCAGACCTTCTGCCAGATCGGCGTCGAATCGCGCGAAACGAGGGCGTAGAGCCGGCTGGTATAGCCCTGGAAGGCGGGATAGTCGCGGCGGCCCGTGTCGAGCTGAAACAGCAAAACGCGGTCGCGCTGGCCCCAATCGTTGCGGCGGAAGCGGATGCTGAGATTCTGCTCCTGAGTCCCGAGGATGGCGGCGATGCGGAGCGCGCCTTCGGGCGGAAACAGGTTGCGATGCTCCCACGCGGCCTCGAGCCGCAGCCCAAGGCCGGTGTCGTAGCCGGCCGACGCATCGATCGATCGGGCTGGTCCGGCGTCCTGCCGGACCAGGATATTGACATATTGGGCGCCGTCATCGGCACTCTGGCCGGTCAGCACCGGCTCGGCCGAGACCGTGCTGAACAAACGCGTCGCGACCATCGACTCGCGCAGGTCGTCGACCTTGCGCCGGTCGTAGAGATCGCCGCGGTGAAAGCGGGCGAGGATCCCGACATGATGGGCATCGAAGGCGAGGTCGCCCTCGGTGGTGAAGCCGGCGAAGCGCGCGCGGGGGCCCGGATAGAACGGCAAGGTGTAATCGCCGACGTGGGAATCGGGATCGAGGACGATGTCGCGCAGGCCGAGCTCGGGGAAGGGATAACCCTGCTGAGGCAGGCGGAGCAGCACGTTTGCCTCGGCCGATTCCACGTCCGCCGCCCGGATCGGGTGGCCGGTCTCGAGCGGCAAATAGCGGCGCACCATGCCCGGCGGCTCGGTGTCGGCGCCATTGATTGCGATCGCGCCCAGATTGTAGCGGCCGCCGGGCGCGACCGTGACGGTGACGCGCAGCCGGCCGGGCTGATCGGGCAATTGCTCGATCGCGGAGGTCGCGACCGCGTCATAATAGCCTTCGGAGCGCAGCAGCCGGACGGCCAGCGCCTCGTCCTCCCGCGCGCGCGCCTGGATCATCGCGCCGTTGACCGCATTGCCCGCCGCGTCGTCGAGCGCGGAGAGGCCGCGGAAGCGGCCCTCGAGCCCGGTTTCCGCCATGCCTTCGACCACGAAGGTGTAGCGGACCGGCGGCGGCTCCGCGGAAGCGCCTGCCGCGGTCCGGGCGTTTGCGACCGGCTGAACGTCGAAGCTCGAAAGTGGCGGCAGCGGCTCGGTCAGCGCAGCGTCGCCGAGCGGCGTGTTCTCGACCGGTCCGGGCACGGGCGGGAATGGCGCTTCGGGGGTCGCCGGCGTCGTGGACGTCGTCAAAGGCGGATTGGGGGCGATCGGCTCGAGCGGCTGGTTGAGCGCAGGGTCGAGCGGCGGCAGCGCCTGCTCGAACTGAGTATCGGGGACGATCGGCCCCGGGCTCGCCGGCTCAGAGCCTTGGGGTTGGGCGGCTTGGCCTTCGGGCGGCTTGGCCGGCTGAGCGCGCGCGAAAGCGGGCGCCACGAGGGCACCGGCCATGATCAGGGCAATGTATCGCGCTTCCCTCAAGAACCCCGCTCATCGCCAAAAGGATCGATAGGCCATTTCGAACGTGTAACGGGCATGAAGGTTCAATGCGCCGCGGCCACCCGCGGCGCGGCCGGCCGGATTACGGGTGCGGCGCCGTCGCCAACCACCGCGAAACCCGCCCAATAATAAGGATGCGAGGTCTCGGCCCCGTCCATCAGCGCTCGCTCGGCGCTGCGCAGGGCGCCCGCCGTGCTCGTGCCTGGCGGCGCGGTGAACAGGCCGGAAATCAGCCGCTGCGTGGCGTTGTAATCGTCGGGGACCGGCCAATGGCTGGCGATCACCATCCGGCCGCCCGCCCCGACGAACGCGCGCACGAGGCCGTCCAGCGCGAAATCGCCGCCGCTGCCGAGGCCTGCTTCCTCGGTCGCCGCGGCGGCGCCGCCGCTGGCCGTGTCGCAGGCGGAGAGGATGACGAGATCGGCGTCGAGGCTCAGATCGAAAATCTCGCCGAAGGAGAGGAGGCCGTCCGACCCGGGGCCGCCGAAGCTGGTCAGCAAGGACGGCCGGGCCGGGCATTCCGGCCGCGGCGCTCCGGTGAGGCCGTGGGTCGCGAAGTGGATGATTCGGTAGTCGGCGAGGTCGGGGCGGGTCTTGATCGCGGTGTCGCTGAACGCGGCGCCGGTAACGATCTCGGCCTGGCCCGGCTGGCCGCCCGACGCCGCGCGGCCGGCGGCGACCAACTCCGCCGCGGAAATGGGCCGGTTCCACGCGGCGGCGGGCCAGGCGCAATCGGGCCCGCCCGCGGCCGAGCGGGT
>JAQGLF010000170.1 GCA_028293025.1 Alphaproteobacteria bacterium | reverse complement strand
CGGCGGGGTCGAAGGTCTTGGGAAGCTCGGTCATCGCGCCCGCCTAGCCGAAGCGGCGGCGGGCGGCCAAGCCCTTCGTCAGAAGCTCTTGCCGGTGATGCGGGCGACCTCGCGCGCGACCAGCTGTTCGACGATCTCGGGGAGATGGGCGTCGAGCCATTCCTTCAGCATCGGCTTCAGCATCTCGCGCACGAGCGCTTCGAGCGGGCCGTCGCCGCCGGCAGGCATGGGCGCCGCTTCGTTCCGCTCCCTGAGCGCCGACAAGGCGGCGAGCGACTGGCGGCTGGCCGCCGCCGCATCCTCCGAGACCAGCGGCATCGCCGGCTCGCCGATCGGGTCGCTGAGCTCGAGCACGTCGTCTTCGGGCGGCGGTGCCTCGGCCGGGCGGGAGCCGCGCGCCGGGCGCGCGGCGACGCGGCCGTCCTCGGCGATGACGCGCTTGATGGAAGCGAGGATCTCTTCCATCGACGGTTCCTGATTCAGCTCGGCCATGACCTGGCGCTTATCGCTCAAGCGGCAAAAGCTGTCACGGCCTTGTTTCGGGCCTTTCGCCCGGCGCCGGCGTGCCCGCCGGGGCAGTGCGGGTCGAGACCGCCCTGGGCGTCGGATCCTGCGCCCAATCGGAGGCGCCGTGCGCCACCCGGCGATAATTGGTGAGCGGATCGTAGAGGGCGCCGCCGTCGAGGTTCAGGCTGCGCGCTTCCGCCTCGCCCATCGCATTCAGCAGCGAGAAGCCGGCGACATAGGCGTCGCGGCGGGCGGTGACGAGCGCAACCTGGCTGTTGAGCAGCTCCTGTTCGGCGTTGAGCACGTCGAGCACGGTGCGGGTGCCGACCGATTGCTCGGCCCTGGCGCCTTCGAGCGCGAGCGTATTGGCGGAGACCGCGACCTGGTTGGCGGCGATCGCCTGCTGCGCCGCCTGGTAGCTGGCGAAGGCGGCGCGGGTGTTGGCGACGACCTG
The DNA here is from genome assembly GCA_028293025.1 of Alphaproteobacteria bacterium. GTDB lineage: Bacteria > Pseudomonadota > Alphaproteobacteria > Sphingomonadales > Sphingomonadaceae > Allosphingosinicella. The sequence goes on along the minus strand of JAQGLF010000170.1, from coordinate 11,237 downwards.
GCGCTCGATCTGCACGCCCTGTTCGAGCAGCTGGCTCTGGATCGACTGGGCCTGGCGGACCTGGGCGCCGACGAGGCCGCCCTGATAGATCGGGATGCGGGCCTGGACGCCGATGCCGGTCGACGTGCTGTTGTTCGGCGCGAAGGGCGAGCCGAATTGCTGGGCCGCGGTGCCGAGATAATTGGTCTCACGGCCGGAGCCGATCGCGGAGACGGTCGGCAGCCGGCCGGCGCGGGCGACCGAGACGTCGAGGCCGGCGGCGCGCGCCTGGGCGTTGATCGAGACCAGGTCGGCATTGTTGTTGAGCGCGATATCGACCGCCTGGTCCGCATTCGCCGGCAAGGGCGGCAGCGGATCGGGCGGATCGAGATCGCCGGGCAGGCTGCCGATCACCCGCCGGTAATTCTCCTCGCTCGACCGCAAACGGCCCTGAGCGGTGGCCAGGGTCGAGCGGGCGAGCGCCAGCCGCGCTTCCGACTGGGCGACGTCGGTGCGGGTGAGATCGCCGACCTCGAACCGGTCCCTGGTCGCCTGCAAATTGGTTTCGAGGACCCGGACCTCGTTCTCGTTCAAGGTGACGATGGTGCGGTCGCGGATCACGTCCATATAAGCGCCGACCGCTTCGGTGAAGATGTCGCCCTCGGTGGCGCGCAGGGTGGCGCGGCCGGCGGAAACGCGCTCATTGGCGGCGCGGATCGAATTGCGGACGCGGCCGCCGGTGAACAGGGGGTAGGAGACGTCGACGCCGGCGCTGAAATTGCGGCCGTTGCCCCCGCCGGTGCGGGTCAGATCCTGGTTGATGCCGACGGTGCCGGAGAGCTGGGGTCGCCCTTCCGCCCGGGCGATGGCGACCGATTCGTCGAGCGTGCGGACGCTCGCCCGCTCCGCATTGATCGTCGGATTGGACTGATAGGTCTGGACGAGAGCGCCGCGCAGATTCTCGGCGTCCGCCGCCCCGCTGCCGGCAAGCAAGGCCGCGACCCCGACCACGTTCAGCAACCCACCCCGCATCAACTCCGCTCCGATCTCAAATCTCGAAAAACGCCAAATCTCAAAACGCGCCAAATCTCAAAACGTGAACGCCCGGGGCTTGGCGAAGCCCGGAAGCAAAGCCGCCTCGGCGTCGGCGAAGGCCGCCATGGCGAACCCCTCCCCGGCCTTGCGGCCGATGGCGAGCCGAGTCACCCCCTGCTCCAGGATTGCGGCGGCAAGACGGCCGCCGTCCCTGAGCTGGCGGATCAGCGCCTCCGGCACCAGCTCGACGGCCCCGTCGATCAGGATGAAATCATAAGGCGCAGCCTTCGGCCATCCCTTGGCCAACGGTCCCGCGACCAGCCTGACGGCGGTGCCGGCGAGCGCGGCCTTGGCCTGCGCGGCGAGCTCTTCATCCTCCTCGACCGCGACCAGCGGCCCGACCAGGCGCTCCAGCACCGCGGCGGCATAACCGGTGGCGGCGCCGATCAGCAAAGCGCGTTCGCCCGGGCGCGGCGCGGCCTGGGTGAGGAGGCGGCCGAGCGCCATCGGCGGATTGAGGTCGCGCCCCGGCTTGAGCGGCACCAAAGCGTCGGCATAAGCGAGCGGCAGGCGATCGCGCGGCACGAAACGCTCGCGCGCGACCTCGCCCATCGCCGCCAGCACGCGCGGGTCGTTGGTCCCCGTCGTGCGCAACTGGCTCGCGATCATGGCGCGGCGCATATGCTCGAAATTCTGCTCGGTCATCGCCGCCTCAATCGCACAACTGTCTTATTGATGCAATACACCACATGGCTCCAGCGGCTTTTATCGGCCCGGCGGGGGGAGGCCAAGCAGATAGTCCGCGCAGGCGTCGGAGCAAGAGGCGTGCCATCGTTTCCGGCGCTGTCGGCGGGCCAAAGGGCCGCGCATCGTCCGTTTCCGGACAGTCGACCGTCCGTTGCCGGACAGGGTCTCAACCAGCCGCGCCGCGGCGGGCGCGGTTGACATTGCCGGCCGAGGCCCGCATTTCCGCCGCCTCGGCCCGATGGCGGAGTGGTTACGCAGAGGACTGCAAATCCTTGCACGCCGGTTCGATTCCGGCTCGGGCCTCCATTCCCTAAGCTCCTGATTTGCCGGAACTAATCGCTACCACCCTGCCCACCTCAGGTTGCTCCGGAATGGCTGGCATGTGTAGTTCCGGTGTAACTGTGTCAGAAAATCTGCCGTCGAGCGCGCTGATCGCCGCGTCGATGTGGTGGCCGTGAACATTGACGTAACGCAGCACCATGGCGAGCGTCTTATGCCCGCTGATGCGCTGGATCGCCGGAAGGTCCACGCCGGCTTTGACCAGGCGCGTGATCGCTGTGCGCCTCATGGTGTGGGGCGTCGGGGTCCAGCTTCGCCCGGACGACGGCGCGGCCCAAGCTCCCCGGACCGGGTGCAGCCGCTCCTGGCCACCCTGCGGCCCATCTTCATCGGCCACGTCCGGGCGGCGAACGAGCACCCGACCGCCCGCGATGAAGATGAACCTGCTGGAGCGCTCATTTCTCCGTTCTGCGCTTCGGGAAATGGAGCACTCGGGCGCGATCGGCGACGAGATCAGCGCGGCCATTCAAAGGGCGCTCGGCAAGGCGGGCTGATACTCCGGCCGCTCAACTCGCCGCGGCGGTAGTGGGTCAGTCTGAAATTGCGGCTACCAAACGGATCTGGCGCGGGCATAAGGCCGCTCGCGTGAGGGACCGGCTTTCGGAAATTGCCGATATCGCAAAGCTTGGTAGAAGATGGCGAAGGTGGGCCGCCTAAGCAGCGACCTTACGAGCGCATGCGGGGAACGGTGATGCATAAGGACCAATACGAAGTCATCGCCCATAGACGACTGCAGCACAATGCGTTGCTATGGCAGACGCCTTCTTTAGCGGTAGCTGCCCAGGGGCTTCTCCTTACAACCGCGTTGCATCACGATACCGGGCGAAGCGTAGCCGTCGCGCTTTCGTTAGCATCTGCAGTTGTTGGCGGAGCAGCGCTTCAACTCTTTTTGAGATTGCGGCATTTAGAGTTAAATGACGCCGAGTTATTGGCTGAATATGAATCGGGACGTATCGCAGATGGCTTTGAAGTGGTCCACGGCGAGGGGTCGGCGAAAAGTAAAAAGCGTCCAAAAGGACTTGCAAAGATCGGAGGTTATTATGTCTGGATGTGGGTTCTGTCAGCTTTCATAATACTCGGGGTTGCTGGATTCATCACAAGCGTGAGCCGGCCATCGACCTCACCGTCAGCCAAGGCCGAGGCGGTTGGTTCGGCGAATTCAAAGTGAGGCAGTGCATCCGCGGCGCCCAGGTGACGCCTCCCTTTCCGTCTGACGCCTCGCCGACTAGACCCGCCCCTGCGGATCCTGTAGCTCGGCGATCCGTGCCGCAAGGAGCAAGAAGTGGCCCTTCGCGTCGCGGCACTGTGGAGCCTTGGCGAAAGAAGGCGCGGCGAACAGCGCGAGCGCGGCGGCGGCGGCGATGATCTTGAGCATGCGTTCCTCCCATGAGGGTGATGGCCACTCGAACGTCGCCGGAAATTCGAGGTTCCGCGATGGGGCGCCACGCTCCACCCCAACGAGCGGCGGCTGAAAGTCTCCGGGAATGCTAAGCAGCGCCCTGCGACTATACCCGGAGCTTTTTCGTGAAAGGGGCCCGGCGCGACCGGATTAGTAGCGCCGAGCCCTCATCGAAATGACACCAACTTAGGGGGATAAGGCGTCGCAGCCGGAATGGCAGGGTTTGGTAAACAAGGCGTTAACCGTGCTCTCGGTCTGGCGCCGATCCCCAGGCTCGATTAGGAGGACAGCATGACAGACGCCACCACAGAAGGTCGGCCGCGCCACGGGCCTTGGACGAAGCCGGCCATCCGCCGAATCCACGCCGGTTTGGCCGAGGTCCGCGCGAAAGTCGGCGTCGGCGCGGACGGCGGTTCATTCTCCTGAACTGGGAATGACGAACCAGCGGCGAGAGAAGCGGTTCAGGGTCTCGGGCGAGGATGCCGATGGCGACGTTCACGCCTTCGAAACCGACAGCCGGGAGCGGGCCGAAGACATGAAGCTGGTGATGGAGGGGCAGGAATTGCTGCATGTCGCGATGGACAAGCAGACCCGCCTCTAGCTGCGTACCTCCCGCAATTTCGGATTGGCGAGCCATTGATCCGGATCAGTTATTTCGCGGATTCCGTGAAGCCCGGGACCGTGCGCCAGACCGCGCCGTCGGTTCGCATTTGGGCCTCAATCGGGGACAGGAGCCGTGAGCACCGCATAGGCGCCCCACGCTTGCTCAGCGTGCGCTCGGTCTCCCTCAATGGTAATCCGAACGCGGCCTACACTTGATCTTGGGAAAACTGAATCGGGGGCTTTGGGGTCGAGCGAGGGTCCCCTTCCATGTGTCAGGCCAGCGTGCATCGGTCCACCGTACGTCTACTAAGCTGTTTGCGATGCGCTGTAGCGGCGGCGTTCCGTATGGGACAATGTCGTACACAAATTTGACTTGCGTGTTGCTGCGATCAGGGATGCCAGCCAGCTGCCACAGCGTCGCGTCGTTTCCCAAGTTTTCCAACGACAGCGTAATTATGGACCCTGACGGAGCCGCGTCTCCGTTGAAATTCGAACCGTAGAGTCCAACCAGGCGGAAGTCGGCGCCCCGGAGGTCGGCCTGTCCAAAAGAGGGCTGGATTGCCGTCAGCAAAATCTTGACGTTTTCTCCATCGACGGCGGACTCTCGAGTCCCGGCAAACTTGCCGCTCTGCTGTTTGACATGGGGCGGACGCAGTTTCGCATCTGGAGAGGTGAGTCCGAACAGCGGATAGCCGGAAAAGTCAGCGTTCCTCAGATTGGCGCAATCGAACTTCGGCGCGCGCACCACCCAGAACCATGGCCCGGACGAGACGAAGTCGTGCTTCGTCGGGTCCGGCTGCTCGTTGATCAGCGCCTCCAGGCGCCGGGCACGGAAGTAGAACCAACCCTCCGTGACGGTCTGGGTGATCTTGGCCTTATAGAGGTCCGCAGCTATGAACTCCGTGTCCTCCAAGTCTGCGTTCTCGAACGACGCCCTGATCAAGGTGGAATTCGTGAAATTGGCATGCTCCAGAATGGCGCCATCGAACCGCACATCGGAAAGGTCGAGACCGGAGAAATCGCAATCGCGGCAATAAATACCAGCTAGATCGGCGGCCACGGTCTTGCCGCGCAGAAGGCGCACGATTGTCCGACCGACGGACACCGCGCGCAGCTCCGCCTGGCTCGTCGGCTCTCCGAACGCGCGGTTCTTGGTAAGGCCTTCGCTAATGACAAGCGAACGGCTGCTCTCGACCAACGCTGCCAGTGCAGCCGATCGGTCGCCGGGATCGGTCGCCGGGATTGCATCGAAGCTGTCCGCAATCGCTTGTCGGACCACCGGCTTCTCTTCGGCAGATAGCATGCGCGCAAGGGCCGTGATGATGTTGAGACGTGCTCCGCGATCCCATGTGGAGTTGTCGCTGGTGGCGAGATAGGTGGAGAGCGTTGCGACCCCTGAAAGCTGCGTCGCCACCTCATTGGCGGCGACACGTTCCAGAGCTTTGTCGAGCCTCTCCTCCAGCTTGGCCTGGCGATCTGCATTTCGCTGAGATGTTAGTTGCGCCACAGTCACCAGCAGTCCCAAAATCGCGGCAATGCCAGTGCCGGCGCCGAAAAGGCTTACAACCGATTTGAGCCGCTCCGACCTGCGCGTCTCGGGCGAAATGCTTTGCTCAAGCAGTTTTGCTTCGAGCTCGAGCTTCCGGATCTCGGTTCGGGTCTTGCGATCCGACAGTGAGCTTCGGCTTGGTTTGCTGCGATCCTGCGGCCGTTGATGTTCGCTGTTTTTCGCCACGTAACTTAGAACTCCCCTCCGGGCCGAGTCGATTATCTATCTTTTCTCCGCATCGCGCAATTTGATCGGCGGCGACACAGCATGGCGCAGGACAGGTCCAGCCCGTCCGAGCGCCGGCGGAAGCCCGCCCTGCGATTGTACGTCTGCCCCTCGTCCTGGCACGTGAAGCTTCTGCCCGAGCGCCAGCCGCTCGAGCGCGGCGGTTGCCGCTCCTGGCGCCGCGGACGCGCAGGGATGGCCCGGCGCGCAAGATCCATCGAGCTCGCGCGCATCGATTCCGGACAGGCACACCCGGAGACCGCTGGAGCAGCGCATGGTGTTGCCGTCGTGAACGCTGATGGTAGTGCAGCGGAAGGTGCCGGGTGCGCGGCGCGCGTTGGATCGTCGCCGCCGTACGCGTAGGTTAGCGAGCCGACGACGAAGATGGCGCTCTGAACCAGGAAGACCGCGCGCATCTAGAGCCGGATCCGCTGCGCCGCCTTCCCCCGATCAGACTGGTCCTTGAGCCGGTCAAAGTCGGGCGTCCGAAATATCGCCCGGCCGTAATCCATGCTCTCGTCGACGCTGTGATATTCGACCGTCATCCCGGCCGTCTTCCAAATGGCGTGGAGCGAGGGCACGGCGATCCCCTCGACCACGGTCCTATCGGTCACCAACGACGTCGGTTTGCCGAAGCGGTCGGTCAGTGCCGTCACGATCGGCGGAGTTGTGGCTCAGCGTGGAGATCTCGACGGCCGCCAGCCGGTCGCCGATGAAATAGGTGACGCCAGGTTCACCTTCATGATGGCAGGCAGCTTCGTGGCCGGGAAGTCGATCGAGCCCCGCTTGAACGGCGCGTCCGAAAGCTGGACTGGGGGCTCCTGGCACATGGCCGCCGGCTCGCGCTCGTATGTGCTCAGCGCAGCGCCGTCATGCATCATGTGGCGGCACTCCGCAGGGTGAGGGGCGTTCCGAGCTCGACGCCGAAGACGGTTGGCGCACCGGCCGCCGCCGCGGCTACTATCGGCAAGGTGAATCATCTCAGCGTCTCCACCATCATGCCTTCGCGGCTGCCGGCCGGAGGACGTTCGGCGCGAACCGTCCCATAAGGACCGCTCGCCGGAGGAAATCACAAGTTCCGCTGCGGCGCGAGAAAATTCCACCGCTGCCCATCCCCGAGCGCCGGTGCAAGCAGCGTGTAATCGCGCCGGGAATTACACAGTGGTTTCGGGAATGTTCTAGCAGGTGAACGGAACGCGAAACCCATTTCGGAGCAACGGCTTGGGCGAGGTTCGGAACCTTCGGGCACGTTACCTAGAGGGACTGCAAATCCTTGCACGCCGGTTCGATTCCGGCTCGGGCCTCCATCTCTTATTCCTATTCCGCGGGCGCCAGCGCCACCGTCCGGCTGCCGCGGCTCTTCCACCAGGCCAGCAGGTGCTTCTGCGCCGGCCGCTCGAAGCCGTGATAGAGCAGAGCCGAGGCGGCGAGGACGGCGAGGAGGTAGAGCGCCAGCAGGACCGGCGGCACCGGCCGGCCCGCCTCGACGAAGAGCAATTTGAAGATCGTGAGCGCCAGATAATGGCAGAGATAGGTCGCATAGCTGATGCGGCCGAGCCAGACGAGGAATGGGCCGGCGAGCAGACCGCTCTTCGCCAGCGCAAGTCCGAGAACCAGGGCTGCCCACGCCAAGGCGACGACCGGCAGGCCGAACCAGGCATAAAAGAACCCGAGCGCGGCGGCGGCGGCGAGCAGCGGCGCCGAGAGGCGATGCCGGCCGCGCAGCCGCCGGTAGAGCGCGCAGAGCAGCATGCCCATGGCGAACTGGGCGATGCAGCGGAACAGGCCCGTCTGCGGCACCGCATTCGGGAAATCGTAGCCGACGGCGGCGAAGAAGGCCGGGACGGAGAGGCCGAGCAGCACGACCAACAAGGCGAGCAGCCATGACGGCCGCCGCACCGGTGCGATCAGGCGGAGCAGGAAGGGGAAGAGCAGATAGGCGACAGCCTCGGTCGAGATCGACCAAGCCGGGACGTTCCATTCGAGCCGGGGAAGGAAGCCCCAATTCTGGACGAGGAAGAGCGAGGCGAGGAGATAGGGTCCGTCCCGATCCTCCAGCCTCGCCGAGCCGAACAGGATCGCGGCCGCGGCATAAGCCGCGAAGCCGGCGAGGATCAGCAAATGGAGCGGGTAGATGCGCGCGAAGCGGCGGAACAGGAAGTCGGCCACACCCCCTCGACCCGGCGCGCGCCAGTCGCCTGCGAGGCGGTCGCCGTAATTGAGCGCGATGACGAAGCCGGACAGGACGAAGAACAGGTCGACGGCAAGATTGCCCTGGTCGAGCATGGCGATCGCCGCATGCGGCACCCAGGGCGCGAGCAGCCGCAGGTGGAACAGCACCACCCACCAGGCGGCGATGCCCCGGATCGAGGTCAGAGCGAGGAGCTCGCTTTCCCCTTTGGCCGGGGCGAAAGCAGGCACGGGCTGCGAAGGTTCGTGCGGCGGCAAGGGCGGCTCGACGGCTGTTTCCGGATGCGTCACCCTAATCGGGCCGCATTGCGATTTCGCTAAGCCGGGCCGCTTGCCCGGCGCATCGCGTCTTCCAAAAAAGCCTCGCCGCGTTCAGGCTTGGGCGATGGACGAGATCAAGCGCTCCTTTCCACCGATCGTCGACGCGCATACGCGCGCGCTGGTCCTGGGCAGCCTGCCCGGCGAGCAATCGCTCGCCCGCGGCCAATATTACAGCAATCCACGCAATCAATTCTGGCGGCTGATCGGGGCAGTCGTGGGCGCGGACCTCGTGCCGCTCGATTACGAAGCGCGGCTGCGGAGCCTGATCGAGGCGGGCGTGGGGCTCTGGGATACGGTCGGCGCCGCCACCCGCCGCGGCAGCCTCGACGGCAACATCCGCGGTCACGAGGCCAACAAGCTCGCCAATCTGGTCGCGGGGCTGCCGGCGCTGCGCGCGGTCGGCTTCAACGGCGGCACGTCCGCGGCTTTGGGCATGAAGCAGCTTGCCGGCAATCCGAGCCTGGTCCTGATTCCGCTTCCCTCGAGCAGCCCGGCTTATACCTTGCCGTTCGAGGCCAAGCTCGGCGCGTGGCTCCGCCTCCGCCGGTTCCTGTAACGATCTTTCAGCTAGAGCAGTGGGCGATTAGATTGAATCGCCCACTGCTCTAGAAGTCTTTGTTACCGCATTGCTTTTTGCGAAAAGCCGGTACCCACCTTTTCGCGCAATGCTCTAGACGCGCTCGATCGGCTCCAGCTCGCAATCGCCGCCAATCTCTATCTGGAGGGTGGAATGGGTGATTCCGAACCGGTGCTCGATCGCATGCGCGCAATCCGCGAGGAACTTGTCGCCGGGAAATCCGGCCGGAATGACGAGATGGGCGGTCAGCGCGAACTCGGTCGTGCTCATCGGCCAGATGTGCAGATCGTGGATCCTCGCGACGCCGGGCAACCCGACCAGATGCGCCTCGACGTCATTGGGATCGATGCTGCCCGGCACGCCGGCAAGCGCCATGGTGACCGAGTCCCGAAGCAGGTCCGTCCCGACCAGGAAGATCAGCGCGGCGACGACGAGGCTGGTAACCGGGTCGATCCAGAGCCAGCCGGTGAGCTGGATCGCGATGCCCGCCACGACGACGCCGGCCGATACGAGGGCATCGGTCACCATGTGCAGATAAGCGCCCCGCACGTTGAGGTCGCTTCGCCGCCCGCGCGCAAACATGAGCGCGGTCAGGGCGTTTATCACGATGCCGATCGCCGCGACGATCATGACCGTCTTGCCGGCGACGATATCGGGGATGATCAGACGAACGATCGCGTGATAGGCGATCAGGGCCACCGCCACGATCAGGACGATCGAATTGGCCAGCGCCGCCAGGATCGAGGAGGCGCGCAGCCCGTAGCTGAAACGCTTGGTCGGCGGCCGCTTCGAGAGGATCGCGGCGGCCCAGGCCGTGGCAAGGCCGAGCACGTCCGCCAGATTGTGCCCGGCATCGGCGAGCAGGGCCATCGAATGGGAGATCAGGCCATAGGCGGCTTCGACTCCGACGAAGCCGAGATTGAGCGCGATGCCGACCGCGAACGCCCATCCGAAGTCTTTCCGGCCGGGACCGTGCGAATGAGAGTGATGCGAATGGGAATGGGCCATCTAGCGGACCGGCGGTCCCTCGGGCGACCGCTGCCTCGCCACCTTCCTCGGCGGCGCATCCCGGTATGCCGAGTCCGCGCCGCGCCTTGGCTGGCCGGCGGCGTGCTCGAACTTTTCCCGTCTCGCTGCTCTGTCATCCATGGCCGGCCTCGCTTGGCTCAGTATCTTTATGTTGGCAAGGAGTTGGCGGGGCATGGTGCGATCGGTGCGCCCCGGATTCGGCCCGCCGCAGAAGCAGCACGGTTCGCCGAAGTGACCTCACTTTAAGCTGACATAAACCATCTGATTCCTATGGTGAATTCCTGTGGGCAGAAGGGCTTAGGAGGGCGTGATCGTGCGTAAGGCGTATCGGATTCGGGGTTTTGGAACCATGGCGAGGATCGGGCTGGTGCCGGCGGCGGCCCTGGCGCTCGCGCTCATGCCGCAGGGCGGGGCCGCCCAGCCCAAGCCGGTGCACCGGCTGGCGCAGAACGGCACCTACGCGCCGGCGCGCGAGTCCAATCCGGGCGAGACCGCCGCCCATCGCGCGCTGGAGGCGGAGATCCGCGCCATCGGCCAGGGCTTCAACGGCGACATCGGCATCGCGGTCGAGGACGTGCAGAGCGGTTGGACCGCGGCCTATGACGGCGACACCTATTTCCCGCAGCAGAGCGTCAGCAAATTCTGGGTCGCGCTGACCGCGCTGAACAAGGCGGATCAGGGCGGGCTCAGCCTCGGCGCCCCCGTCACCCTTCACCGCGACGACATCACCCTCTTCCACCAGCCGATCGCCGCGCAGATAAGCGGCGACGGCTACACCACCACCATTGCCGAGCTGATGACCCGCGCGCTCCAGCAGAGCGACAATACCTGCAACGATTTCGTGCTCTGGAGAGCCGGCGGTCCCGAGGCGGTGCGCGCCTTCCTCCGCGACAAGGGGATCAACGGCATCCGCTTCGGGCCGGGCGAGCGGCTGCTGCAGAGCGCCATCGCCGGCATCACGTGGAAGCAGGCCTATGCCACCAATGGCGGCTTTTACCGGGCGCGCGATGCCCTCCCCGCCGCGAGCCGGCGCGCCGCCTTCGAGCGCTATATCGCCAGCCCGATGGACGGGGCGATGCCGCTGGGCGTCGTCGATGCGCTGTCGCGACTCAAGCGGGGCGAGTTGCTGTCGCCGGCCTCGACCCAGCGGCTGCTCGGGATCATGTCGCACACCAAGACCGGCCCGCAGCGGCTCAAGGGCGGGCTGGAGCCCGGCTGGACCTTGTCGCACAAGACCGGCACCG
>JAQGLF010000090.1 GCA_028293025.1 Alphaproteobacteria bacterium | reverse complement strand
ATATCGCCCTCGACCGCCAGACCTGGGCGCGCGCCGCCGAATACAAGCGCAAATGGGACAATTACGAGCGGAATGGCGGCGAACCGCCGGCCCGCGACATCGGCATGGACCCGTTGCGCGGCGTCCTCGCCGGCGAGATCCTCGTCCAGAACCATTGCTACCGCGCCGACGAGATGGCGATCGTCATCGATATGGCGAAGGAGTTCGGCTACCACGTCGCCGCCTTCCACCACGCCGTGGAGGCCTACAAGATCGCCGATTTGCTGCGCGACAACCATGTCTGCGCGGCGATGTGGGCCGATTGGTACGGCTTCAAGATGGAAGCCTATGACGGCATCCAGGAGAATATCGCCCTCGTCCACAATGCCGGCGGCTGCGCCATCGTCCATTCCGACGACCCGAACGGCATCCAGCGCCTCTACCAGGAAGCGGCCAAGGCGCAGGCGGCGGGCCGCCGGATCGGCATCGTCATCGCCGACGAAGTGGTCTGGGAGTGGCTGAGCTTCAATCCCGCCAAGGCGATCGGAGTCTCCGACAAGACCGGGAGCCTGAGGCCGGGCAAGATGGCCGACGTCGTGCTGTGGAACGGCAATCCCCTGAGCGTCTACACGCGGCCGGAGAAAATCTGGATCGACGGCGCCCTGATGTACGACGCGATGGATCCGAACCGGCGCCCGGTCAGCGATTTCGAGCTCGGCCAGCCCGGCGAAGGGGATGTGAAGTGAAGCGGTTCGATATGCTCAAATCCGTTCGGCCCCGGACTGGATCCGGGGTTGTCGAAGCCCTCCCTTCCACTTCCTTCCGTAAGAACAAGGGAGCGCTTCGACAGGCTCAGCGCGAACGGTGGTTGGCATTTGCATTGGGCGCGAGCCTGTTCGCCACCGCACCCGCCGCCGCGCAGACCATCGCCATCACCGGCGGCACGGTGGCGCTCGGCGACGGGTCGGAGCCGATCCCCGGCGGCATTGTCGTCGTCCGCGACGGGCGGATCGTCGCCGCCGGACGCGGAATCGCCGTGCCCGCGGGCGCGCAGATCGTGGACGCGACCGGCAAGTGGGTGACGCCGGGCCTGGTCGCGGGCTTCTCCCGGGTCGGCCTTGCCGAGGTCGACGCGGTCGACGGGACCAACGACATCCAGGCGAACAATTCGCCGTTCAGCGCCGCCATCGACGTCGCCCCGGCAATCAACCCAAAGGCGTTGCCGATCGCCGTCAACCGCGCCGGCGGCGTCACCCGCGCCATCGTCGCGCCGGGCACCGGGCGGAGCATCTTCGCCGGCCAGGGCGCGGTGATCGACCTCGGCGCCGACATGAACCCGATCACCCGGGCGCGCGCCTTCCAGTTCGTCGAGTTCGGCGAGACCGGGTCGCGCGACGCCGGCGGCAGCCGCGCCTCGGCCCATATCCTGTTCCGCAACGCCTTGCGCGAGGCGCGTGATCTCGGCCGCAATTCCGGCATCCCGGCCGGCCCCGGCGGTCGCCGCGAGGCGCGGGCGAACGACCAGCGCGACTTCCCGCTCGAGGATGTGCCCAACAACGCTCTGCTCGGCGCCAATGCCAGCCGGCCGCAGGACGTGCTCCTCACCCGCTTCGACGCGGCCGCGCTCGTGCCGGTGCTGCAGGGCCGGCAATTGCTGCTCGTCCATGTCGAGCGGGCGAGCGACATCCTCCAGATGCTCGCGCTCAGGAAGGAATTCCCGAACCTGCGGCTGGTCCTGGTCGGCTGCGCCGAGGGCTGGACGGTCGCCCGCGACATCGCCGCCGCCGGCGTGCCGGTGATCGCCTCGGCGCTGACCGACCTTCCCAACACGTTCGAGCAGCTCGCCTCGACCCAGTCGAACGTCGGCCGGATGAAGGCGGCGGGAGTCCACGTCTCGATCGGCATGATCGACGACGAGGAATCGCGGCAGGTGCGGCTCGAAAAGCAATATGCCGGCAACCTCGTCGCCGTCGGCCGGCTGCCCGGAGCGACCGGCCTGACCTGGGCGCAGGCGCTGGAATCGATCACCTCGGCCCCGGCCGAGGCGATCGGGCTCGGCGGCGAGATCGGCTCGCTGCGGCCCGGCCGGCGGGCGGATGTGGTGGTGTGGGACGGCGACCCGCTGGAGAACGGCACCGCGCCGGTGCTGGTGCTGATCGACGGCGTCCAGCAACCGCTCGACAACCACCAGACCAAGCTTCGCGACCGCTATCGCAGCCTGGCCCCAGGCGATCTGCCCCAGGCCTATCGCAGGTGATCGGCCTGGCCGGCCTCGCATTGGCGACGGCCGCCTTCGTCGGCAGCCACTTCCTCCTGTCGCATCCGTTACGGCTGAAACTGATCGGCGCCCTCGGCGAGACGCGCTTCACCTTGTTCTACTCGATCATCGCCTTCGCGACCCTGTTGTGGGTGTTCTTCGCCTATCGCGCGCTCGACGACGAGCTGCCGATCTGGATCGCGCCGAACTGGTGGTGGCCGATCGCCTCGGCGCTGATGCTCGCCGCCTCGATCCTCCTGATCGGCGCCTTCGCGAAGAATCCCGCTTTCCCCCATCCCGGCGCCGCGCAGAGGAAGCGGCCGGCGACCGGCGTCTTCGCGGTCACCCGCCACCCGATGAACTGGGCCTTCGCGCTCTGGGCGCTCGTCCATCTCAGCCTCTGGGGCGAGCCGAGGAACATCGTCGTCGATTGCGGCATCCTCGTCCTCGCCCTCCTTGGCTCGGTCGGCCAGGACCGCAAGAAGCGCAGGGCGATGGGCCAGGCCTGGCTGCAATGGGAGGCGCGAACCTCGTTCCTGCCGTTCGGCGCCCTCCTCGCCGGCCGCGCCCGCTGGCGCGACGCCGCGCCGGGCTGGATCGCGACGCTCGGCGGCCTCGTCTTCTGGCTCGCCATCGTCACCTTCCACGCGCCGACCGTGTCGCCGATCGTGTGGGTCTGGCGGAGTTACCTCTAATTCGTCATCCCGGCGGAGGTGGCGGTGGGCGAGTGGGACCAATGCCCCGGTTCAATGGTTGTTTCGGGCGTGAGCTTCCGCGTCGCCGAGCTGATCCTGGGCATCGCCCTCGCCGTGGTGACGCTGCGCGACGTGTTCGACACGGTGGTGGTGCCGGGCGGAAGCAGGGCCTCGCTGCACATCGCCCGCCGGCTGATCGGCCTCCTCCTCCCTTTGTGGAAGCTGATGCGCCGCGCCAAAAGGGGGCTCTCCACCACCTTCGCGCCGGTCGTCCTGGTTTCGTCCTTCGCGCTCTGGATGCTGCTCCTCGACATCGCCTTCGGCCTGATGGCGCACGGCCTGCGCGCTTCGTTCGATCCGCCGCTCACCAGCTTTGCGCAGGCGATGTTCGTCGTCGGCAACGGACTCGTCACCATCGGCATGGCCCAAACCGACGCGATCGGCGCCGCGCGCTGGGTGGTACTGGCGGCGGGCTTCTGCGGCCTCGCGGTGATGACGATGGCCGTGACCTACCTGCTCGAGGTGCAGAGCAGCATCGCCCGCCGCGATTCGGGGATCCTGAAGCTGAAGACGTCGGCCGGCGAGCCGCCCTCCGCCATCGGTCTCCTCGAAAAATATGCGGCGATCGGTAATGAAGCGGAACTGCCCCATATTCTGCGCGACGGCCGGGACTGGTGCGCATCGGTGCGGCAGAGCCATTGCGCCCATCCTTCGCTCATCTACTTCCGCTCGGCGGGCACCGGCGGCGGCTGGCCGGCCGCGCTCGCCGCCCTGCTCGATCTCGCCTTGATCGTCGAGCTGATGCTCGACATGCCCGACCTGCACGGGCTTGCCGTCCTGCTGCGGGAGGACGGCACCCAGATGGCGGAGGAGCTGGGCTCGCTGGTCGGGCTCAAGCCGCAGCAGCAGGGCGCGCGGGACAGCGAGCTGCGCGCGATCCGCTCGCGGCTCCTCGCCGCCGGCTACCGTCTCAACGAGACCCCGGACCTCGCCGGGTTTGACCGCTTGCGGCACCTTTACGCGGGCTGGGTGAACGCTATGGGCGATCATCTGGGCAGGCCGAGCCCGCCTTTGATCCCCGAGCGAGGCTGACGGCTCTCTCCGGGCGGCTAGAGCAATGGGCGATTAGCTTGAATCGCCCATTGCTCTATAAACTCTTGTTGCCGCATTGCTTTTTGCGAAAAGCCGGTACCCACCTTTTCGCGCAATGCTCTAGGAGGCCGCCGGCTCTTCCTTGAGCAGGCGGTCGTGCTCGCTCGATGCTTCCTGGGGACGGAAGCCGCTGCGGCGGGCCAGCAGGGTCGCCGCGGCGGTATCCATGGCGACGTTGCCGACGGTGCGGACGAGGTCGGGCAGCGTCTCGACGGCGACGAACAGGACCAGAGGCTCGAGCGGCACGCCCATGGCGAGGCAGATCGGCGCGATCGAGCTGATATAGGAGACCGAGCCCGGCAGGCTCACCGCGCCGAGCGACGTCGTCGCGGCGACGGCGATGCCGGCCGCGATCTGCAGCGGCGTCAAATGCATTCCGAACCAGTGGGCGATGTAGAGGGCGACGGCGAGGTTCATGCCGGGCCCGGTGGCGCGGAAGATGGCGACGGCGAGCGGCAAGGTGACGCCCGAGGCAGCGACGGGAACGCCGAGCCGCTCGGTCCCCTTGAGCATGGCGGGGAGCGAGGCGAGCGAGGATTGGGTGCTGATCGCCACGGCATGGGCGGGGCCGACGGCGCGGGTGAAGTCGAGGAAGCGGACGCCGCCGCCGAATCTGGCGATCGGCCAGGCCGCGAACCAGATCACCACGCCCACCGCCGAGACGATGAGGATGTAATGGACGAGCGCCCCGAAGGCGCCGCCGCCGGCCTTGGCGCCGACCACATAGGCCAGAGCGAAGACCCCGATCGGCCCCACCAGCAGCACCCAGTTGACGATCACCAGCATGACGTCGGCGATGGCCCGGAAGAAGGCGACGAGATGCTCGCGCGGCGCGGGCGGAAGGCGGGTCAAAGCGAAGGCGAAGACCGTGGTGAAGAAGATGAGCGGCAGGATCGCGTCGCTCGCCGCCGCCGCGATCGGGTTGGTGGGGATGATCGAGCGGACGAACTGGGCGAGGGTCGGGATCTCGCCCACCTTGCCGGCCGCGCCCGACAAAGCGACCATCAAGGCGGCGCCGGAGCGGTGCGGCATCGGCCACAGGTCGAGCAGCAGGGGCGTCATCAGGGCGGCGAGGATCGCCGAAACCCACAGGAACGCCATGTAGAAGAGGATCGCGCGGCCGGCGAGGCGGCTGGCGCGGGCGGCCTCGGCCGAGGCGGCAATGCCGGTGACGAGCAAAGCGACGACCAGGGGGACGATCGTCATCCGCAGCGAGTCGAGCCAGAGCCCGCCGATCGTCTCCCCGACCGGGATCGCCCGGGCGGCGAAGCCTTCCGCCCAGGCCGCGCTGGCGATGCCGAGCAGCAGGCCGGCGACGAGAGCGGTGAGGATACGCGCGGCTTGCGACATTCGCCTTTTCTAGCGGCGCGGAGAGGGAAGGCAATCGGCACCGCCCCTCTCTCATCGTCATGCCGGGCTTGACCCGGCATCCACCTTTTCCCTGAAAGCACGAGCAGAAGATGGGCCCCGGATCGCGTCCGGAGTGACGGGAATGGGACCGCTCTCGCACTCCCCGCCCCTTCGCGCTAAAGCACCGGCAACAGGGCAGGAGCGGCATGACTCGCAAATTCTTCGGCACCGACGGCATCCGCGGGCGCACCAACCAGCCGCCGATGACGGCGGAGATGGCGCAAAGGGTCGGCCAGGCCGCGGGCGCCCATTTCCTGCGCGGAGACCACCGCCACCGCGTCGTCATCGGCAAGGACACGCGCCTCTCCGGCTACATGATGGAGACGGCGCTGATCTCGGGCTTCACAAGCGTCGGCATGGACGTGGTGATGGTGGGGCCGGTGCCGACGCCCGCCGTCGCCCTGCTCACCCGCTCGATGCGCGCGGATCTCGGCGTGATGATCTCGGCCAGCCATAACCCTTATGTCGATAACGGCATCAAATTGTTCGGGCCGGACGGCTACAAGCTCTCCGACAAGGATGAGCGGGCGATCGAGAAGCTGATCGAGCAGCCGCCCCGCCTGGTCGACGCGCCCTTGATCGGCCGCTCCCGCAAGATCGAGGATGCGCGCGGCCGCTACATCCATTTCGCCAAGTCGACCTTTCCCGAGGAATTGCGATTGGACGGCCTCAAGGTGGTGATCGACTGCGCCAACGGCGCCGCCTACGAAGTCGCGCCGTCGGCGCTCTGGGAGCTGGGCGCCGAGGTGGTGGCGATGGGCGTCTCGCCCAACGGCCTCAACATCAACGACGGCTGCGGCTCGACCGCGCCCGCCGCCTTGCAGGCGCGGGTGGTCGAGGAAGGCGCCCATATCGGCATCGCCCTGGACGGGGACGCCGACCGGGTGATCATCGTCGACGAGAAGGGCCGGATCGTCGACGGCGACCAGCTGATGGCCCTGATCGCGATCAGCTGGGCGCGGCGCGGCCTGCTGGAGGGGGACGGGATCGTCGCCACGGTGATGTCGAACCTCGGCCTCGAACGCTTCCTCGAGACCAACGGCCTCAATCTCGTCCGCACCCAGGTCGGCGACCGCTACGTGCTGGAGGCGATGCGCGCGCGCGGCTTCAACGTCGGCGGCGAGCAATCCGGCCACATCATCCTCTCGGATTATGCGACGACCGGCGATGGCCTCGTCGCCGCGCTTCAGGTCCTCGCCTCGCTGGTCGAGGATGGCCGGCCGGCAAGCGAGATCCTCCACCAGTTCGACCCGCTGCCCCAACTGCTGAAGAACGTCCGCTTCGGCGGCGGCGCCCCGCTCGAGGCGGCGAGCGTCAAGTCCGCCATCGCCTCGGCCGAGCGGAAGCTGCAGGGCGTCGGCCGGCTGGTGATCCGCAAGTCGGGCACGGAGGCGCTGATCCGGGTGATGGCCGAAGGCGAGGACCAGGCCCTGGTCGAGGAGGTCGTCGATTCGATCTGCGAGGCGGTGAAGGCGGCATGATCCTCGACATGTGCCCGGACTGCCAGCTTTGCGGCCGCGACCTGCCGCCCGACAGCCCGGACGCCCGCATCTGCTCGTTCGAATGCACCTTCTGCGCCGACTGCGCCGACAACCGCCTCGGCGGCATCTGCCCCAATTGCGGCGGCAAGCTCGAACCCCGCCCGACCCGCGAGGCGCGCTGGCTGGAGAAATATCCCGCCTCGGACGTCCGCAAGGGGCCGAGTTGAACACAGCAGAGACACCGTTCGTCCCGAGCGTAGTCGAGGGGCGTTGGCATTGACTCCGAAGCGCGCCCTTCGACTTCGCTCAGGACAAACGAGCTCGGGGTCTCGCCCGTGAAGCCCCCTCGCATCCTCGTCATTGCCGGCTCGGACAGCGGGGGCGGGGCGGGGATCCAGGCCGATATCAAGACGGTGACGATGCTCGGCGGCTTCGCCACGACTGCGATCACCGCGGTCACCGCGCAGAACACGCTCGGGGTCGCGGCGGTGATGGCGGTGCCGGCGGAGATGGTGCTGGAACAGATCGACGCGGTGCTCGCCGACATCGGCGCCGATGCGGTCAAGATCGGCATGATCGGCAGCGCGGAGACGGCCGAGGCGGTGGCGGAACGGCTGGAGCGACTGGAGACCCTGCCGATCGTCTTCGATCCGGTGATGGTGGCGACCAGCGGCGCCGCCCTCGCCGACGCGGCGACGATCGCGGCCTTCGAGCGGCTGATGCGCCTGTCGATTCTCGTGACCCCCAACGCGCCGGAGCTCGCCGTGCTGACCGGCCGCGCGATCGACAGCCTGGACGAGCTTCGCGACGCCGCCCTCGAACTCGCCGCGCGCACCGGCGCGGCCGTGCTGGCCAAAGGCGGCCATCTCGACGCCGCCGCGCTCACCGACCTGCTCGTCGAGGGCGAGGCCGTGCAGAGCTTCGCCGCGCCGCGCATCGAAACGCCGCACACCCACGGCACCGGCTGCACCCTCGCCAGCGCCATCGCGGTCCATCTCGCCCGGGGCCGGCCGCTGCCGGAGGCGGTCGCGCGGGCGCGGACTTTCGTCCGCATCGCTTTGCTTGCCGCCCCCGGCTTCGGCGCCGGCCATGGGCCGATGGGCCATTCCGATGCCTCATCGGGCGAGGTCGACCTCAATCAGGTGACCTTGCCGGCTGAGGATTACGATGCCTCGGTCGCCTTCTACCGCGCTCTCGGCCTCACCCAGATCGTCGATTCCCCCGGCCGTTACGCCCGCTTCGAATGCCCGGGCGGCGCGACCCTCTCGATCCATGTCGAGCCGGGCGCTAAGGCGGGCGACGCGATGATCTGCCTCGAAAGCGCCCAACTCGACGCCTGGGTCGAACAGCTCCGGGCGGCGGGAATCGCCTTCGAGACGCCCCCGACCGATCAAAGATGGGCGTGGCGCGAAGTCCATTTGCGCGATCCCGCCGGCATCCGGCTCTGCCTCTATCAGGCGGGGGAGAATCGCCGCTTCCCGCCCTGGCGCCTCCCCTCCGCCTGACCGGGACGAATCACGCAAATCGTTGAAAGATTGGGAATCGTCCCCACTTCCGGTAGGAAGGGGGCGGCTTTTTCGCGCCCCGCATTCCGGCGCGGCCCTGTATCGCCCTGTCCGGCGCCGGCGGCCCTTCCGGTTGCGCAATGAGGAGGCCTTGCTTAAGGCCGCCGACTTTCCGGAGTCACGAATGACGGCGAGAATGCTCACCATGCCTGCCCTGCGCCTGCCAAGGCTGCCGCGGCTGCCGCATGCCCGGCCGACGCTCGCCTCGCTGGTCCTGGCGACGACG
Organism: Alphaproteobacteria bacterium; assembly: GCA_028293025.1. Classification (GTDB taxonomy): domain Bacteria; phylum Pseudomonadota; class Alphaproteobacteria; order Sphingomonadales; family Sphingomonadaceae; genus Allosphingosinicella. Next base: position 318 of record JAQGLF010000090.1, on the reverse strand, counting down.
GCGGCGCTTTACCTGATCGCCGCCCTCAGCGTCACCGCCTTGAGCCCCGGCGCCGATCCCGCCCACGCCAATCTGCCCAGGCTTTCCTCGACGAACCTGAGCGTTCCGGGCCTCGGCGCGCCGCCGGTGCCCGAGCCGCTCCAGTTCCGCGACGTCGCGCCCGCCGACGCGGTGGCGATCAACGCCGCCATCCCGGTCTCCGACGCGCCCAATCCCGCCGCCCGTCCCTTCCAGGCGCCTTTCGCGACACCGGCCGACCGCCTGCGCGCGACCGAATGCCTGACCGCCGCCATCTATTACAGATCGGAAGAGCACACG
>JAQGLF010000073.1 GCA_028293025.1 Alphaproteobacteria bacterium | reverse complement strand
CGAGGGTGGTGAGGGTGATCTCGACCAGCCGGTCCTCGGTGCGGCCGGCGATGAGCAGGAGCGGCAGCGCCACCAGGGCCCCGGCGGCCATGCCGCCGAAGGCGGTGACGAACAGCTTCGCGCCGATTGCAGGCAGAGTCGCCGCGGCGCCGCCGGCAATGGCGACGAGGATGGCGAAGCCGACGGCGGCGACGCCGTCGTTGAGCAAGCTCTCCGCCTCGACCAGGAGATGGAGGCGCGGCGGCACCGGCACGTCGCGGAACATGGCGATCACCGAGACCGGATCGGTGGCGGCGACCAGGATTCCGAAGAAGGCGGCGCCGAGCCAGGACCATCCGACCAGGAAATGCATGCCGGTTGCGACGACGCCGGCGGCGAGCAGTACGCCGATCGTGACCAGCAGCAGGAGCAAAGGCAACTCGCGGCGGAGGGGCGCCCAGGGAATCTGGATTGCCGCCTCGAAAATCAGCGGCGGCAGGAAGATGGTGAAGACCAGCTCCGGCGTCAGCGCCACCTGCAGGCCGAACGGGAGCAGGGCCAGCGCCAGGCCCGCGGCGACCAGCCCGGCGCTGTAGGGGAGCTTCAGCCGCCGGGTGACGATCGCCACCAAAGACGCGACGAACAGCAAAAGCCCGAGCAGCGGGAAATCGACCGGATGCACGCTTCTCGCTCCTTCAGCCGGCCCGGCGAGGGCGGAAGACGGTTGTTTCACCCCCCATTTTGTCTAAATCCTGTATATGCCCTCCCCGCACCTCTATCTGGTCGACGGCTCGAGCTACATCTTCCGGGCTTATCATCGCCTGCCGCCGCTGACCAACCGCCACGGCCTCAATGTCGGCGCGGTCTACGGTTACACGACGATGCTCTGGAAGCTGGCCGAGAGCCTCCACAAGTCGGACGGACCGACCCATCTCGCCGTCATCTTCGACGCCGGCGCCAAGACCTTCCGCAACGATATGTACGGCGAATACAAGGCGAACCGGCCGCCGCCGCCGCCCGACCTGGTGCCGCAATTCCCCCTGATCCGCGACGCCACGCGCGCCTTCTCCCTGCCCTGCATCGAAGAGGACGGGCTCGAGGCCGACGACATCATCGCCTGCTATTCGAAGGCCGCGCTCGAGGCCGGCTGGAAGGTGACGATCGTCTCCTCCGACAAGGATCTGATGCAGCTGGTCGAGGACGGCCGGCTCGACCTCTACGACACGATGAACGACCGTCGCATCGGCCGCGTGTATGTGATCTAGAAGTTCGGCGTGCCGCCCGAGCAACTGGGCGAGGTGCTGGCGCTAATGGGCGACAGCGTCGACAACATACCGGGCGTGCCGGGCATCGGCCCGAAGACGGCGGCGCAGCTCATCCAGCAATATGGCGACGTCGAGACTGTGCTCGCCCATGCCGAGGAGATCGCCAAGCCGAAGCTCCGCCAGAGCCTGATCGACCATGCCGACAATGCGCGGATGTCGCGCGAATTGGTGCGGCTGGTCTGCGAATCGCCGCTGCCCGAGCCGCTCGATTCGCTCGAGATGAAGGGCATCCCGCCCGAGCCTTTGCGCGCGTTCCTCGAGGAGCAGGGGTTCAAGTCTTTGCTCGCGCGCCTCGCCGGCAATTCGCAGGTGCAGGCACCGTCGGCCTCCGCGCAGCCGGTGCAGCGCGAGGTGCGGCCGGAGCCGAAGATCGACCGCACGAGCTACGAGACGGTGACGTCATTGGAGGCGCTCGACCGGTGGATCGCGGAGGCGGTGAAGAGCGGCCTCGTCGCGGTCGACACCGAGACGGACGGCTTCGACTGCGTCACCGCCAAGCTGGTCGGCATCAGCCTCGCCACCGAATGCGGCAAGGCCTGCTACGTCCCGCTCGAACATGGCGGCCACGATCTGCTCTTCGAGCGGCCCGAACAGATCCCCGCCGCGACGGCGCTGGCGCGGCTGAAGCCGCTGCTCGAAGATCCGGCGATCCTCAAGATCGGCCACAATTTCAAGTTCGACTGGATCGTCCTCGACCGCCGCGGCATCTGCGTCGCGCCGGTCGACGACAGCTTGGTGATGAGCTTCAACCTCGACGCCGGCGGGCTCAACAGCCATTCCATGGATGATCTCGCCAAGAAGCATCTCGACCATGACTGCCTCACCTACAAGGAGGTGTGCGGGACCGGCCAGAAGCAGATCAAGTTCAACCAGGTGCCGCTCGACCGGGCGACCGAATATGCGGCCGAGGATGCCGACGTCACCCTGCGGCTGTGGACGCGGTTCCGGACGCGGCTGCCGCACGAACGGGTGACGCGGGTCTACGAGATGGTCGACCGGCCACTCGTCCCCGTCGTCGCGCGGATGGAGCGGGAGGGCGTGAAGGTCGACCGCGAGGAGCTGACCAAGCTGAGCCGCGAATTCTCCATCCAGATCGTCGCGCTGGAGGAGAGGATCTGCGGCGAGGCCGGCTGCAGCTTCACCATCGGCAGCACCCAGCAACTGGGCGAGATCCTGTTCAACCAGATGGGCCTCAAGGGCGGGCGCAAGGGCAAGTCCGGCACCTGGTCGACCGACGTCAACGAGCTTGAGCGGCTGTCGCGCGAAGGCGTGCCGATCGCCAGCCTGGTGCTCGAATGGCGGCAGCTCACCAAGCTGCGGTCGACCTATACCGACGCGCTGCAGCAGCAGATCAACCGCGAGACCGGCCGGGTCCATACCAGCTATTCGCTCTCCGGCGCGCAGACGGGGCGGCTCTCCTCGACCGAGCCGAACCTCCAGAACATCCCGATCCGGACCGAGATCGGCCGCCGCATCCGCGACGCCTTCGTCGCCGAGCCGGGCTTCGTCATGCTCGCCGCCGATTACAGCCAGATCGAGTTGCGCCTCGCCGCGCACATGGCCGAGGTGCCTCAGCTGAAGCAGGCCTTTGCCGAGGGCGCCGACATCCACAATCTGACCGCGCAGGAGCTGTTCGGCGCGGTCAATCGCGACACCCGCGCCAGCGCCAAGACGATCAACTTCGCCATCCTCTACGGCATTTCGCGCTGGGGGCTGGCGGGACGGCTCGGAGTCACCGCCGAAGAGGCGCAGATGATCATCGACCGCTATTTCGAGCGCTTCCCCGGCATCCAGAATTATATCGCAGACACGCTGGGCAAGGTCCGCGAGACCGGCTTCACCACCACCTTGTTCGGCCGCAAGACGCACTTCCCCTCGATCCGCGCCAAGAACCAGGGCGAGCGCCAGGGGGCCGAGCGCGCCGCGATCAACGCGCCGATCCAGGGGACCAGCGCCGACATCATCAAGCGGGCGATGGTGCGCATGGGTCCGGCGCTGGAGCGGGAGGGCCTCGGTGCCGTCCGCATGCTGATGCAGGTGCATGACGAGCTGGTGTTCGAAGTCCCGCAGGACGCGGTCGAAGCCGCCTCGGCGGTGATCCGGCGGGTGATGGAGACGGCGGCTGAGCCGGCGGTGAGCTTGAGCGTGCCGCTCGGCGTCGACATCGGCACCGGGCCGAACTGGGGCGCCGCGCATTGAGCGAAGCGGCCAGGCAGGAAAGCGACGACATCGCGACGCTGGCCAAGGGCGGCCGCACCAACTTCTTCGGCTTCCTGATCCGGCTCGCCGCGCGCCTTCCCTTCCTGTTCATCGCCGGCCGCTATTACGGCGCGCAGGCGCTCGGCGCTTTCGCCTATGCGGTGATCGTCATCGAGTTCGCCGCGCAGATCGCCACGCTCGGGCTGAAGCGCGGCCTCGCCCAGCAGCTCGCCACCTCCGACCAGCCGCATGTCTGCATCGTCCTCGACGCGATGGTCGCCGCCTTCATCGCCTCGGCGGCGGCGAGCGCGGTGCTGATCCTCGTCCCGCAGGCGATGTTCCCGCATGGCGGCATCCACGGCGCCGACTGGCTGCTGCCCTTGGTCATCTTCGCCATCGCCGGCGCCGATGTGGCGCTCGCGGCCCTCGCCTATCAGCACAATGTCGCGGCGACGGTGCGGGCGCGGGCGGTCGTCGAGCCCTGGGTGATCAGCATCGCCGCCGGCCTCGGGCTGCTCTTCTTTCCGATCGAGGATGGCGGCCGCTCGCGCGACGGGCTGATCATCGCCTATGTGGTGTCGGTCGTCGCCGGCCTCGCCGCCTCGCTCTGGCCGCTCTACCGGAGCTACGGCCTACCCGACGGCTGGAAGCCGCATCCGGCGCAGTTGATGGCGGTGGCACGGCGCAACGTCCCGCTCGCCGCCGCCGATGCGATCGAATGGGGCTCGCGCCGGCTCGACATCGCCATCCTCGGCCTGTTCGTCGAGCCTTATTATGTCGGCGTCTATTATGTCGCGCAGCAGGTCGCCTCGCTGCCGCAGAAGCTGAAGACCAGCTTCGATCCGATCCTCGGCCCGGTGATCACCCAGAAGCTGTCCGAAGGCGACCGGCAGGCGGTGGCGCGGCAGGTGCGACAGGTCGGCTTCTGGATCATCGCCGCGCAGGCGGGGATCGCATTGGCGCTGGGTATTCCCGGCCCGGCGGTGATGGGGCTGATGGGGCCCAATTTCGTCGGCGGCACCGGCGCCGTCGCCTTCCTGCTCGCCGCGGAAGTCGTCGCCGCCACCGCCGCCGTGTCCGAAGCCGCGCTCGTCTACATCGCCCGGCATCGCAACCTGGCGATCTCGCTGGGGATGATCGGCGTCCAGGCGGTGCTGACCATCGCCGTGATCGCCACCATGCAGTCGATGGGCTGGCCCCAGGGTTTCCAGGCGGCCGGCGCGGCGATGTCGCTGATGCTGGCGCTCGGCCTCGCCTCGATCCTCAAGGCGCGCCTGCTCGGCCGCCTGCTCGGCGCGCCGGTCCAGGGCTGGCGCTGGCCCTTGATCTGGGCCGCGGCCGGCGCGACCCTGGTCGGCTTCCTGTTCACCCTGCTGCCGAAAAGGCTGGAATGGCTGGAGCTCGCCGCTGGCATCCCCGCCATCCTCGTCACCTTCGGCACGATCGTCTGGAAACGCGGCTTCACCCAAGAGGACCGCACCCTGTTCCGCATCGGCAAGGGCGAGGTGCGGGAGCCGACCCTGCCGCCGCCGCTCGGCACCGACGCCGAAGCCGTGGTTCGGCGGCCAGGCGTCAGTGGCGGAAGTGGCGCATCCCGGTAAAGACCATCGCCAGCCCGGCCGCGTCGGCGGCGGCGATCACCTCCTCGTCGCGGATCGAGCCGCCCGGCTGGATCACCGCGGTGGCGCCGGCCTCGACCGCGGTGAGCAGGCCGTCGGCGAAGGGGAAGAAGGCGTCCGACGCGACCGCCGAACCGGTGGTGCGCGGCTGGTTCCAGCCGGCCCGCTCGGCGGCGTCCTTCGCCTTCCAGGCGGCGATACGGGCCGATTCGACCCGGTTCATCTGGCCGGCGCCGATGCCGGCCGTGGCGCCGTCCTTCGCATAGACGATGGCGTTCGACTTGACGTGCTTGGCGACGGTCCAGGCGAACAGGCAGTCGGACAGCTCCTGCTCGGTCGGGTGGCGTTTGGTCACCACGTTCAGCGCGTCGCGGTCGATCCGGCCATTGTCGCGGGTCTGCACCAGATAGCCGCCGGCGATCGTCTTCAGCATCAGCCCGGGCCGTGCCGGATCGGGCAGGTCGCCGGTCAGCAGCAGGCGTAGATTCTTCTTGCGCGCGAAGATCGCCCGCGCCGCCTCGTCCGCGTCGGGAGCGATGACGACCTCGGTGAAGATCCGGGTCATCGCCTCGGCGGCGGCGGCGTCGATCGGGCGGTTGACGGCGATGATCCCGCCGAAGGCCGAGACCGTGTCGCAGGCGAAGGCGGCCTCATAGGCCTCGACCAGGCCGGCGCCGATGGCGACTCCGCAGGGATTGGCGTGCTTGACGATGACGCAGGCCGGGCCGGCGTCGCGGAACTCGGCGACGAGCTCGAGGGCGGCGTCGGCATCGTTGTAATTATTGTAGCTGAGCTCCTTGCCCTGTACCTGCTCGGCCTGGGCGATGCCGCGGCCGTGCGGGCCGATCGGCAGATAGAGCGCCGCCTTCTGGTGCGGATTCTCGCCGTAGCGAAGCTCCTGTCCGCGCTTCATCGTCAGCGGCAGCACATCCGGGAACAGCTTGCCCTGGTCGCCGAAGGAAAACCATTGCGAGATCATCGAATCATAGACGGCCGTCGCTGAAAAAGCCTTCGCGGCCAGATATTTGCGGAAGTCGAGCGACGTCGTGGCGTCATTCTCGTCGAGCGTGCGGATCAGCGCCTCGTAATCGGCGGGATCGGTGACGATCGC
>JAQGLF010000057.1 GCA_028293025.1 Alphaproteobacteria bacterium | reverse complement strand
GGACACGCTGAACGCGGTCCCGCTCTGAGAAGGCAGTCGCCGTCAACCTCGCCAGCCCGGCCAAGCCTTATGAAAAAAGGAAATCCCGGCGCGGATCGCTCCGCGCCGGGATAACCGGGACTTACTTTGACGAGAGCATTTTCAAGTCAGGCGGCTTCGCCTGGCGACTCGGAAAATGCGACAAACAGAGGATTCGCGTCGGACCCGCCGGGCACGGCCGCGCGCCGCGCCGCCTTGCGCCTGCTCGACGCGGTGCTGCGCAAGGGCCTGCCGCTCGAATCGGCGCTGGACGCCGCCGCTCGCGACCTCGACCGCGCCGACGACCGCGCCTTCGCCCATGCCATCGCCGCCGAAGCGCTGCGCCGCCTCACCGATCTCGACGCGCTGATCGACGGCGCGACGGCCAAGCGCCTGCCGGACGATGCCAAGGCCCGTTTCGCCTTGCGCATCGCGCTCGTCCAGGCGCTGGCGCTGGGCACGCCGCCCCATGCGGCGATCTCGACCGCCCTGCCCCTGGTCGACGGCGGTCCGCGTCGCCTCGTCCACGGCGTCTTCGGCACCTTGATGCGGCGCAATGCGACCTTGCCCGAGGTGCCGACGCTGCCGCCCGCCGTCGAACAAAGGTGGCGCGCGAATTGGGGGGATGGCGTCGCGGAGGCCGCCGCCAGGTTGCTCGCCGCGCCGCCGCCGCTCGATCTCGCCTTTGCACCGGACGCGCCGCCCGATCTGAAGGGGATCGGCCTGATGCCCGGCCACCTCCGCCTCCCCGCGCGTACCGCCGTCGCCGGCCTCACCGGTTATGGCGAAGGCGGATGGTGGGTGCAGGACGTCGCCGCTTCCATCCCCGCGCGATTGCTCGGTCCGGGCGAGGGCAAGACAGCGCTCGACCTCTGCGCCGCGCCGGGGGGCAAGACGATGCAACTCGCCGCCGCCGGCTTCCGGGTCACCGCCGTGGACGAGTCCGAAAGTCGTCTGGCACGACTTTCCGAGAATCTGGCCCGCACCCATTTCCAGGCCGAGATCGTGCGGGCAGACGTCCTCGCCTGGACGCCGCCGGAGAAGGTGGACGCGATCCTGCTCGACGCGCCCTGCTCCGCCACCGGCATCTTCCGCCGCCATCCCGACGTGCTCCATCGCGTTCGCCCTCGCGCGATCGTGGCTTTGGCCGAGGGCCAGAAGGCGATGCTCGCCCGCGCCGCCGACTGGCTGAAGCCCGGCGGCCTGCTCGTCTATTCCGTCTGCTCGCTCGAGCCGGAGGAAGGGGAAAAGATCGCCGACCAATTCCTTTCCAGCCGTCCGGACTATGTCCTGGAGCCGGTTCAGCCGGGCGAGCTTCCTGCCGAAATCCCGCTGCCCGGGGGCCGCGTCCGGGTGCTTCCCGGGATCTTCGAGGCCGAAGGCGGCGCCGACGGCTTTTTCGTCGCGCGTTTCCGGCGATTAAGCGGGGGATAAGTTCGCCGCTTCCTTGCCCGCCGAGTCGCGCAGGGTTAACGATTGGCGCGTGCAGCAGCCGGTCCGCATCGCCCCCTCCATCCTCTCCGCCGATTTCGCGCGGCTGGGCGAGGAAGTGCGGGCGGTCGACGAGGCCGGCGCCGACTGGATCCACGTCGACGTGATGGACGGCCAGTTCGTCCCCAACCTCACCATCGGCCCGGCGGTGGTGAAGGCGCTCCGCCCCCACACGACGAAGCCGCTCGACGTCCACCTGATGATCTCGCCGGCCGATCCCTTCCTCGACGCCTTCGCCGAGGCCGGGGCGGACATCCTCACCGTCCATCCCGAGGCGGGGCCGCACCTCCACCGCACGATCCAGCGGATCAAGGCGCTCGGCAAGCGCGCCGGCGTCTCGCTCAATCCCGCGACGCCGGCCAAGGCGCTCGATTACGTGCTCGACGACATCGACCTCATCCTCGTGATGAGCGTCAACCCGGGCTTCGGCGGCCAGAGCTTCCTTTCCGGCCAGCTCCGCAAGATCGAGGCGATCCGCAAGCGGATCGACGCCTCCGGCAAGGCGATCGACCTCGAGGTGGACGGCGGCATCGACGCGGAGACCGCGCGCCGCGCGATCGCCGCGGGGGCGGACGTGCTGGTGGCCGGCACCGCCACCTTCCGCGGCGGCGCCGGTCAATATGCGGCCAATATCGCAGGGCTGCGCGGATGAGCCTGCTCGAGAAGATCCCGCCGGCCGGCGAGGAGCAGATCGAGCCCGGCAAGCGGCTGATCAAGGTCGGCCCCGGCGGCGGCGCGTCGCTCGCCGAGCGGATCTCCTGGCGGCTCCACCGGCTCTCCTGGCGGACGCCCTTTCACAGCCTGCGCGGCCGCTTCCCGCTGAAGCTGCTCGCCGTGCCGAAGGACCCGATCGCCGGCGACAAGGCGGCGGGCGAGGCGATCCTCCACGGCCGTTTCCTCCATCGCGGCGAAAATTATGCGATCGACGCGCTCGATCTGCGCGGCGGCGACCTGCCGCGCGACTTCATCGACTATCTCCACAGCTTCGAATGGCTGCGCGACCTCGCCGCGGCCGCCACCCGCGAGCGCTCGTCGAAGCTGGCCGAGAAGGTCATGCACAAATGGCTCGCCGCGCATGCCGAGGCGGTGAGCGAGCCCGCCTGGCGCGCCGATCTGTGGGGCCGCCGCATCCTCTTCTGGGCGGCCTATGCGCCTTACATATTGTCGAGCCGCGACATGGTCTATCGGTCGCTCGTCCTCAATACGCTGGCGCGGGGGGCGCGTCACCTCGACAAGGCGGCCGACAAGGCGCCGCCCGGCCTCGCCCGCATCGCCGCCTGGGCGGGCGTGATCGCCGCCGCTCTGGTCGTCCAGGGCGGCCCCGCCCGCCTCAGCCGCGGCGAGGCGGGGCTGATGCGCGCGCTCGCCGCGTCGATGCACGACGATGGCGGCCTTGCCAGCCGCTCGCCCGAGCAGCAGCTTGCCCTGGTGGAGCTGTTGAGCCAGCTCCGCGCCGTCTACATCGCCTCCCGGGACGATGCCCCCGAGCCGATCGCGGAGGCGCTTGCCGGCGCCGTCGCCGCCTTGCTCTCGGTGACCCTGGGCGACGAGGCCATGTCCGCCTGGCAGGGGGGCAATATGGGC
>JAQGLF010000382.1 GCA_028293025.1 Alphaproteobacteria bacterium | reverse complement strand
GGATCCCGGCTCGAATGTGAACTGGATTGCAAAAGAGACCTGGGATTTCTTCATGCGATTCTGATCTTGAGCGCGGGACTCTCCCAACGCCGCCGCGCTCGCTCTGCTCGACTCTTACTTCGCGTTGCGCCGCACGCCGAACGGTTAGTGTTCTCCAATCGCGTTGAGATCATCAGTCCCGGCCGCCTGCCGAACAATTTGACGATCGCCAACGTCAAGGCCGGCAACTCCAACATTCGCAATCCGATCCTGGCTTCTTTTGCCGCCAAGTTGCTCCCTTACCGGGGCCTGGGGAGCGGCGTGCTCCGTGCCATCAAAGCGTACCCAGATATTGATTTGATTGACGACCGTGAGGCGAACCTGTTCAGGGCAGCTTGAGGCGGCACGCGGTTTAGAAACGGAAGCAAACCCATGACCTCCGACCTAATCACCGCCGCGCTCGGCCGGATTTACAAGCGGCCCGGGCGTCCCGGATATAGTACCAAGGATTCTGCGGGCGCTACGCCCGGGCCACGGCCTTAATTTAGCGCCATTACCCCGATCGGGCCTGAAGGAGACCGGCGCCAATTCCTCGAAGTTCGGAGTCCCGGCTTCCGCCGGTCACAAGGTGTGGTTTCCAGTCTTATGCTTTTGCAACGCCGGGTGCTCTTGATCCGCTGAAGCCGGGACTCCGAACCGCAGGCAAGCGGGTCGTTTCAGAGGAACCCGTAATGAGCTCCTGCGGCGGCGCAATGCATCAGTTGGGGAGCGCCTCATCAGCGCGGCGATGGAAATTCCTTGATCCCGATCCGCTCCGCGGAGCTAGTCGGCAGAGGGGGCCGCCATGGCGATTTGCTCAAAAACGAGGTGCCTTTCCATTACGCACTCTCTCGTTTCCCTACGCCCTCCATCTCTCATTCCGGCCTTTTCCGGGGTGGATTGCCCAGACCTGATGCAGGAACCAGCATGTTCCGAAGAGGAATCTGCATGTTCCGACCAGGAACGCGCATGTTCCGACTCCAATTGCCTCCATTCCGGCCCGGAACGGGCATGCCTGGCTTTGGAAGTCGCCTGCCCCGAGTCAGAATGTCCCGGTTCCAGGCCGGAACGGGCGGATTCCTGCCACTTTTTTACTCGTTCGCAGTCGGAACGTGCTCGTTCCTGGTCGGAACATGCAGATTCCACACGCAGTTTTACGCGTTCGCGCGAATGCGGCGCGCGCCGCGGGCGGAGGCGGGTTCAAGGGGAATGAAGGTTTTCAAGTTTCCCCTCCCCTTGTGCGCGTCCCATTGTGCGGACGTCTGTTTGCGTAATCGTCCGACGGCCCGCGCCCTTCCTGGAGGGCAACGCTCGCCGTTGCTTCCGTGCCTGGCGATGACGGAGCATCGCGCTCCAGGGGCATGCAAGGTTACGCACAGGCAGGTCCAAAAACCGAAGATTACATCCAATGGACGGCAGCCCCCCGAGGGGTGATGCGGCGGACTCTAATTCGAAGGCAGACAATGGTTCATCAAGCATTCATCCAGATGCGGTCGAGGAGCGCTTGGAGCTGGTCGAAGGGAACGGGCTTTACGAGGTGAGCCGTGAAGCCGGCTGCTTTGGCGCGTTGCACGTCTTCGTCCATGCCATAGCCGCTCAGCGCAATCGCCGTGATCCGGGGCTGCAGGCGCTGGATCTCCTTGATTAGTTCGAGGCCGCTGACATCGGGCAACCCAAGATCGCTAATGAGCACATCGAGAGTTCCGGCCGAACCCGCCAGGTCCAGCGCCGCCGCTCCGGTCCCTGCTGCGTGGACCTCGTGTCCGCTACGCCGCAGCAAAGCTGTAAGCACTTCCCGCGTTGATTGGTGATCTTCAACCAGGAGCAGCCGCAGCTTTCCCGCCCCACCCGCCATGGCCCGCGTGGGGCGCGATGGGACCGGCGCGGGCGCGGGCACCGTCTTCAAAGTGACGGAAAACGCCGCGCCGCGGCCCGTGCCCTCGCTCTCCGCGCGGATGGTCCCGCCGTGCATCGCCACGATTCCGTGGCTGATGGCGAGGCCAAGGCCGAGGCCGCCGAAACTTTGTGTGGAAACGCTTCCCTGCTCAAAGGCGTTGAAGATTTTAGGGAGAACTTCGGGCGGAATCCCAATGCCGGTATCAGTCACGCGAATGATGACGTTTCCCTCCTCGTCGTTGCTTGTCACCACGCGCACCGCCCCACCAGATGGCGTGAATTTCACGCTGTTTTTGATGATGTTCCAAAAGACCTGCTGGAGTCGCGCCGCGTCCCCGCTGACGTGGTGGCTGGCAGCGCCTTTCTCAAACTCCACCACGACGCGTTTGCAGGTGCCGTCGCTTTTGACGATTTCCTGAGTGTCGCTGAGCAAAGCGTGGATGTCGACGGGAGCCAGCACCAGGCTCAGCTTGCGGTTTGTGATGCGAGTGTGATCGAGCAGATCATCAATCAACCGCGCCTCAAGCTCCGCATTCCGGCGGATGATTCCTGCCTGCTCGCGCACTTCGAGCGGGAACTCAGGGTTAAGCTCTATCGCGGTGGACATCATCATGACCGGGGTGAGCGGCGTGCGCAATTCGTGGCTGAGTGCCGCCAGAAACTCGTCCTTCGCCTTGTTGGCCTTTTGCGCGGCTTTTCGGGCATTAAGGAGCTCGTTCTCAAACTGATTCCTTTGGCGCATCCGCATCAGCACGCAGCAGGTCTCAAAGCCTGCCTCTGCCTCTTCACGGCGTCCGTTGATAAGAAACGGAACCTCTTCCCCGCTCTTTGCGCGCAGCGAGAAATAGATCTCTTCAACCTCCCCCTGCAGTTTCAAAAGGGGAAAAAGATGCGTTTGATAAAAAACTCGCCCCCCCGCGGAAAAGAGCACCTGCACATGTTGTTCCCGCAGAAGTTC
>JAQGLF010000006.1 GCA_028293025.1 Alphaproteobacteria bacterium | reverse complement strand
GGTGTTCGAGGCCCACGACCTGCTGATCCTGTCGCTGCAGGCGCTGGCGGCGATGGTCGAGAAGACCCGCTTCAACGCCGAACGGATGCGCGAGGCGGCCGAAACCGGCTTCTCCACCGCCACCGATCTTGCCGACTGGCTGGTCCGCTGCGCCGGCGTGCCGTTCCGCGAGGCGCACCATATCGTCGGCCGCGCGGTGAAGCTGGCCGAGGAGCGCGGCTGCGGCCTTGCCGAGCTCGACCTCGACAGCCTGCGCGATATCGAGCCCCGCATCGACGAACGGGTCTACGAGGTGCTCAACGTCAACGCCTCGGTGCGCAGCCGCACCAGCTATGGCGGCACCGCCCCCGACCGCGTCCGCGAGCAGATCGCCGCGGCGCGGGAGGCATTGGGCGAGGGATAAGATCAACCGACCTAACATCATCGCTCATCCTGAGTAGGGACTGAGCTTGGCGAAGGCCCGTATCGAAGGACGCTCCAGAGCTTTGCGTCCTTCGATAATGAACAGGTGAAACATGCCCCCGGCATGTTTCAGGATTGCCGGGGGCAATCCGACCTGTTCATGGTTCGACAAGCTCACCGGCTACTCAGGATGAGCGGTGGTGGGCGGCCCTAAGGCATTACCGGCAGCCACACCGCGCTTGCCCGCCCGGGGCCGTGGTAGATGGACTGGGTGGCGGGGCGATAGTCGCCCGGTCTGGCGTTGAAGATGTTCGGGACGAAGCTCTGCGGGTTGCGGTCGTAGAGCGGGAACAGGGCCGACTGGATCTGGACCATGATCCGGTGGCCGGGCTCGAAGACGTGGTTCACGTTGGGCAGGCCGAATCTATACTCCTCGACCCTGCCGGGCGTCAGCGCCGCCGGCTTGTCGAAGCCGCGGACGTAGCGGCCGCGGAAGATGTCGATGCCGATCGGCAGCTCGTAGCCGGCGAGCCGCGGCTGCGCGGTCCGTTCCTCCGGATAGACGTCGATCAGCTTCACCACCCAGTCGCTGTCGCTGCCGCTGGTCGCCGCGAACAGGTCGACGAGCGGCGCGCCGGCGATGTGGACGGCGCGGTCGAGCGGCGGCGTCACATAAGTGAGGACGTCGGGCCGGCCGTCGACGAAACGCTGGTCGGAGACCAGCCACGGCTTCCACACATCCGCCTCGCGCAGGTGGATGGGGCGGGGCACGAACGGGACCGGCTTCGCGGGATCGGAGACATAATCGTCATGCCCGGCCGCGCCCGGCGCCTGGAAGGAGAGTGCGCGATCCGCCTGGAGGTAGAGCGGGGTCGGCTTCCCCGCCGGCCAGGCCTGGGTCACCTGCCATTTATTGTCGCCGGTCGCGTAGGTCAGCACCGGCGGGGTCGGAGTCTGCGGCGCGCCTTGCTTCAGATAGCGGTCGAGGAACGGCTTCATCACGTCGCGGCGGAACTGGAGACCGGTATCGCCCTCGAAGCTGAGGGCGCCGAGCGAGGAGCCCTCGTAATTGACGCCGCTGTGCCGCCACGGGCCGATCACCAGGGTCAGCAGGTCGTTATTCCTGTCCTGCGGCTCCAGCGCCCGATAGACGGCGGGCGCGCCGTAACTGTCCTCCTGGTCCCACTGGCCGACGACCAGCATGGTCGGCACGGTCAGATTCTGCCGGGCCAGCAATTTGTCGACCGCCTGCTCCTGCCAATAGGCATCGTAAGCGGGATGCTCCATCAGCTTGCGGGCGAAGGGGAACGCGTCGACGCCGTAGCGGCGGGCGAAGTCGCCGGCCGAGCCGGCCGACAGATAGTTCAGATAATCGTCGCCGGTGCCGTAGGGGACGGGGCCGCTGCCCTTCTTCGCCGTCTGCTCGAGCACGTAATCGAAGCTCGGCTGGCGGAAGGCGCCGTTGTGGAACCAGTCGTCGCCCATCCAGCCGTCGACCATCGGGCTTTGCGGCACCGCCGCCTTCAGCGCCGGATGCGGATTGACCAAAGCCATCAGGCTGGTGAAGCCGAGATAGGAGGAGCCGGTGATGCCGACGCGCCCGTTCGATTCCGGCACGTTCTTCACCAGCCAGTCGATCGTATCGTAAGCGTCGGTCGAATGGTCGACCTGGGTGCGGTTGAGCGGGCCCCGCAGCGGCCGGTTCATCACATAATCGCCCTCGGATTTGCCGAGCCCGCGGACGTCCTGATAGACGCGGATATAGCCGTCGTCGACGAACTCCGCGTCCATCACCGGCAGGATCTCCTCGATCTTCTGGCTCGGATTGCGCCAGGTCGCCTTGCCGGCGTCGTAAGGCGTGCGGCTGAGGAGGATCGGGCCGCCGCGCGTGCCCTTGCGCATGACGATGACGGTGAACAGCCGGGCCCCGTCGCGCATCGGGATCATCACCTCGCGGCGGATGTAATCGGCCTGCGGGCGGACCGGATCGTAGACGGCGACCGTGTCGGGCGTCATCGGATCGATCTGGGCCGAGACGAAAGCGGGCCCGGTCAGCAAGGCCGCCGCGATTGCCGCCAGCAGGAAGTTCCTCATGCGATTCTCCTCACGCGGCCGGCTATAGACGCCGCCGCGCGAGGAGCGGAAGTATTCAGCGCGGCACGAGCCGCCCGCTCAGCATCAGCAGGGCGGCGCCCGCGGCCCAGGCCGACATCAGGGCGGTGACGAGGATGAAGCCGCCGACGTCGAGGCGGATCGCTGCCGAGGCGATGCCCCCCGCGATGACGGCGCCGATCGCGATCCCGCCGATCCCCATCGCGCGAAGCAGGCCGCGGCGCAACGTCAGCTCTGCCGACCAGGCGAGAAGCGCGCCGCCCCAGGCGACGGCGCCGATCGAGGCCAGCGCCTGGTTCAGCGCCCAGCTCATGCGCAGCATCGCGACCACCGCCGGCGCGTCGCCGGGCTGAAGATTCGGGTAGCGCGCGGCGAAAGCGGGAACGGCGAAGCCGTTGATCGCGGCCGCGCCGACCATCGCCGCCGTGCCGAGGCCGAGCAGGATCATCCCCGCGGCGGGTAGCGGCCTTGCCAAACCGAGGCGCCGGGCGAAGCCGTAAAAGCCGACCAGCTCGACGACGAAGATCAGGAGGAGCGCGCCATGAATGCCGGCGATCAGCCCCGCCTGCGCGGCGAGGCTCGCCAGTACCGCGGGCAGCGCGTGGACGGCGGTGGTCGGGTGATGCGCCGCGGTAAATGCCGACAGCAAGGCCGCCCCCAGGAGCAGCCCGCCATAGATTCTGGTCTCCGTATCCGCGCGGTCCATCTTCACCCTCCCGTTGGTTCGCGGGGACACTAAGGCGGCTCGGGACAGGGGCGAACGGACGCGGATCGGCCGCTGTCCGCTAGCGGACGGATGTGCCATAATGTCCGGCATGCATGGTCAGATCGCAGAGGACCGCCGCGCCGCCCGCACCCGCGTCGCCATCAACAGCGCCTTCGTCGCGCTGGTGATCGAGACCCGCTACGACGGCATCCGCGTCGCCGACATCGTCGCGCGCGCCGGAATCGGCCGCTCCACCTTCTACGAACATTATCGCGGCAAGGACGACCTTCTCCACCAGAGCATGGAATGGCTGCTCGCGCTGGTCGCCGACGCGGTCGTGCCGGGCAGCGACGAAGCCGCGCTGCGATCCGCGGTGGACCATTTCTGGGGCAATCGCCGGCTCGCCCGGGCGGTGATGGCGCATCCGCTCGGCATTGCCGTCCGCCGCGCCCTTGCCGCGCTGATCGAGACCCGCCTGGCCGCGAGCGGTGCCGGCGATCCGGATCTGATCCGCGCCCGCGCCATCCAGATCGCCGCCGCCCAGCTTGCGCTGCTCGAGGGCTGGACGAAAGGCGAAGTCACCGCCAGCCAGGAGCAGGTGGTGGCGCAGCTTCAGGCCGCGGCGCGAGTCTGAAGCGCGTTCAGCGGCGTCCGGCCGTGCTCACCTCGTCCAGCGAGACGAGCGAGATCCTCTTATTCGCCGGATCGACCCGGACGACCATCCTGCCGAGCGCGAGCGAGCCGATATTGGCCATGTCGATGATCGAAGGATAGCCGACCTCATTCGCGCCGACGCTCGCCGCCCCGACCTGCACCGCGCCGTCGACCGGCATGGCGAACATGTCGATGACGTTGCTGACCGTATGCGCCTGGCCGATCGACCGCGCCTCGGCATGATGCGCGAGGGCCTCCGCGAAGCCGGCGGGGACGATCACGGGAAAACGGACGTTGCCGGTGTCGAGATGGGCGCGGATCGAATGGCCCTCGACGCTCAGGGGCACAACCGGCAGGACGTCGTCATAGCCGAAGACGTGCTGGCCATCGGGCGGCGGCAGCGCGCCGCGGTCGATCGCGAAGCGGGCGCCGGCATAGTCGATGGTGACGACATAGCCGGCAAAGGCGCCTATTCCGACGATCGCGTCGAGGCTCTCGAGCTTGCCGGGGCGGCTCGGCGCGGCGCTGCTGACCCAGCCTTTGACCTCGACGCCGCCGAGCTTGAAATCGTCCAGCCGGTAGAGCTTGACTGCCACCGGATTGAGGCCGCTCGGGTCGCTGGCTCTGGCTTCGCCGAACGGCGTCAGGCCGAGCGCGGCGGCGAGCCGGTCGGTCATATGGACACCGCCCATCGCGCCGGTGTCGACGCCGACCTTGAACGGCCCCTTGCCGTCGATCGTCACCGCGATGGTCGGCAGGCCGGCGGTGAAGGTCATCGGCAGCGACGCATGGTCGCCGGTCACGCTGTCCGGCGGCGGCGGTCCGTGGTGAACCATCGCCGGCGCGGCGGGTGGCGGCGCGGCCGGCGCATCCGCGAGCAGCGCCAACGCCAGGGCTAATCCGATCATCGCGCTTCCCCCATTCTGACTACAGATGTAGTCGCCGAGAAAGTGAACGGCAGGTGAACCGGATCAGCGCCGCCGGTCCCGCCGGGCGCCGATCCGCAGCCGCAGCGCGTTCAGCTTGATGAAGCCGGCGGCGTCGCACTGGTCGTAGCCGCCCGAGCCTTCCTCGAAGGTGACGAGGTCCTGGTCGTAGAGCGATTGCGGGCTGGTTCGGCCGATCACAGTCGCATTGCCCTTGTAGAGCTTGACCCGGACGCTGCCCGAGACGCGCTCCTGGCTGCGGTCGATCGCCGCCTGCAGCATCTCCCGCTCGGGCGAGAACCAGAAGCCGTTATAGATCAACTCCGCATAGCGCGGCATCAGCTCGTCCTTGAGATGCGCGGCTCCGCCGCACCACCCCCGAGCGGGTCTGCGAGCAGATTGCAAGGGCGCGCAAGATCCTTCGCGCCTGATCCGGCGATCAGTCCAGCCCGCACACCTGCTGCATCGCCCGGCGGCTCATCAGCATCAGATATTGCGTGCCCTTGGTCCGCAAGAAATCGGGAAGCGCGTCGACCCTCCCAGTGCCGCCGGCGCTCGGGATGGCGAAGGTGCGGGTGGCGCCGGGCACGGCGCGGTTGCCGATCAGGGTGTCCTGGTCCTTCCCGTGCGCGGGAAAGACGTCGCTGAAATTGTTCCGTGTCGCCCAGGCAGCGAGGCGCATGAACTGCTCACGGATCGAGGCGCAGACGAACATGCCGAGCACGCCGCGGTCGACGCCGTCGTCGCGGTCGCCAGCGAGTTCCGGCCCATAGGGCATTCCACGGCGGACGACTTGCGGTATGCCGGTGGTCGCGGCCATGCCGGAGAGGCGCTCTCCCTTGGGGTTCATAACCCGGATATGGGCAGAGACGGGGCAGGCGAGGCCGATCGGATCGCTGGCGAAGGTGAAGGCTTCGTCGCCTCGTTCCGGCGCCGGCGCGTCGGGCGAGAGGGCGAGTGGCGTCCCGTCCCGCCAGCGGCCCATCAGCTTGGCCGCAAGCATTTCCCGGGCCACCGCCGGGGCCATCGCAGGAAACAAAGGCGGGCCCTTCTCGGTGAGGAAGCGCTCGAAGGCCGCCACGTCCTGATAGATCCAGCGGAAGGCGAGATAGCTCGAATCGCGGAACAGGACCGCCGCGGGATCGCGAGCGGGCGCGCAGGGGAAGGAGTCGCAATTGTAGCCGAGCACCACGGCGCGCGGATCGACGGGTCGAACGTCGCTGGGGGCGCCGTCCCAAGCCACCTTCGCATTCGAGAGGCCGTCGACATAGCCGAAGTGGAGCCGGGCGCCCTTCCCGACGGGTCCCGGCGCCAGATAGCGCGCGTCGAGGCGGCCGCCGCCGGCGCGCGGGTGCAGCTCCGGGATGCCGGCATCCGTGGCGGCCTGCACGACCTGCGCGGTCGCGGCTTCCAGCGCGCTATCGTCGGTGGCAAAAAGGTGGACGAACGCGCCGACCTCGTCGCCGGTGAACTGCCCTTCCCACCAGGACGAGGCGGCGCTGGCGCCGGCGTCCCCGAGCCGCTCGGCATCCGGCGGGTCGCGAAAGGCCGTCTCCAGCTTCGCATAAACATCGACCGGCAGCACCTGCTTGAGCGCGGGCGCCGCGAGGCTGAGATTGATGACGGCCTTTTCCCCTTCGGCGGGCAGGTTGGAGCCAAATCGGAGGAAGGGGTAGAGGCTGGCGACGAAGCGCCGCAACGCTTCCGGCTCCGGCACCGCTAAGACGATGTGGCGGACCAAGGGGCAGCCAGCGACGTTCCCCAGGACGATCGCCTGGAGGCCGGTGGTGTCGACCTGCGGGCTGCTGGCCATGGCGGCGTGCGGCGGAGGCCGTTCGCCCCCCGCCGCCTCTCCTTCAGCCGTCGGCGAGCTGGGGCGAAGCCGGTCCTGCCGGAGCATTCGCGACCGTGGACCCGCTTGCATCCGTCGGCTCAGCCGTGATGAGGGCGCCAGAGCCGCCGCCGGCAAGCGCTTCCTCAATCTCGCGCACCGACTTGTCGAAATAGCTGAACAGCCACCCCTGATCCGGGCGGCCGTCCGTGGAGCGGCCGAGCGCCGTGACGTTCAATCCCTTCGACGCTTCGAAGAAGGTGTCCTGGTTGTTAAGATCGTCCCAGTCCGGCGCGCCTTCCGCCAGCTCGAAGATCGGCTTGAACACGGCCGGCAGCTCACGGCGGAAGAATTCCGTATATTCCATCGGATCGCCATCGAACTCGGTGATCACCTGCAGGAACTTGTCGTGAATGACGAGCACCCGTGCGAAGTGGACGATCTTCGACTTGCGAAGGACGGCGTCGATCGCCGGCTGGATATGATCGGCGAAGGCGGCCTTGAGCTGCTGGAGCTTCTCGAGCGATTCCGGGTCCTGCTTCAGCGGGACCGTCATGTTGAGTGCGGTGATCATAGCTCCCTCTCCTTTGCGCCGGACGAACGGGAACGTGCGGGATCTAGCCGGCAAACGGGCTCCCGCCTTCGTTTTTCGCAACGATCTTCCAAATTTCCACGACGAGCAATGGGACTCGGCGCTCAGTCAATCAGAGTCTCACCTGCGCCAAGGCAAGTCAATGGGCGCACACAAGTAAAGATCCGCTCCTGATCTTCGTGCTGCTGGCACACGACCTGTCGAAGTCAATCGCGAATCGTCCGCCGCGCGCCGATCCGCAGCCGCAGCGCGTTCAGCTTGATGAAGCCGGCGGCGTCGCGCTGGTCGTAGCCGCCCGAGCCTTCCTCGAAAGTGACGAGATCCTGGTCGTAGAGCGATTGCGGGCTGGTGCGGCCGATCACATTCGCATTGCCCTTGTAGAGCTTGACCCGGACGCTGCCCGAGACGCGCTCCTGGCTCCGGTCGATCGCCGCCTGCAGCATCTCCCGCTCCGGCGAGAACCAGAAGCCGTTATAGATCAGCTCCGCATAGCGCGGCATCAATTCGTCCTTGAGATGCGAGGCGCCGCGATCGAGCGTGATCGATTCGATGCCGCGATGGGCGGCGAGCAGGATGGTGCCGCCGGGCGTTTCGTAGACGCCGCGCGACTTCATGCCGACGAAGCGGTTCTCGACCAGATCGAGCCGGCCGATGCCG
This sequence comes from Alphaproteobacteria bacterium, assembly GCA_028293025.1. GTDB lineage: Bacteria > Pseudomonadota > Alphaproteobacteria > Sphingomonadales > Sphingomonadaceae > Allosphingosinicella. Next base: position 25,717 of record JAQGLF010000006.1, on the reverse strand, counting down.
TTGTCGCGGCCGAGATCGTTGAGGCGGGCGAGCAGGGTGGCGGGCGAGAGCGGCTCGCCATCGATCGAGACGGGGTCGCCGCGCTCGAAGCCGATCTCGACGATCGTCGCCTTGTCGGGCGCGTCCTCCGGCGAGAGGGTGCGCTGGTGGACATATTCCGGCGGCTCGACGGCCGGATCCTCAAGCACCTTCCCTTCGGAGGAGGAGTGGAGGAGGTTGGCGTCGACCGAGAAGGGCGCCTCGCCGCGTTTGTCCTTCGCGATCGGGATCTGGTGCTGCTCGGCGAACTGGATGAGATGCTCGCGGCTGGCGAAGTCCCATTCCCGCCAGGGCGCGACGACGCGGATATCGGGCTCGAGCGCATAATAACCAAGCTCGAAGCGGATCTGGTCGTTGCCCTTGCCGGTGGCGCCGTGACAGACCGCGTCGGCGCCGACCGCGCGCGCGATCTCGATCTGCTTCTTGGCGATCAGCGGCCGGGCGATCGACGTGCCGAGCAGATATTGCCCCTCGTAGAGGGCGTTGGCGCGGAACATCGGGAAGACGTAATCGCGGACGAACTCCTCGCGCAGATCCTCGATGAAGATGTTCTCCGGCTTGATGCCGAGCAGCTCCGCCTTGCGCCGGGCCGGCTCGACCTCCTCGCCCTGGCCGAGATCGGCGGTGAAGGTCACCACCTCCGCCCGATATTCGGTCTGCAGCCATTTGAGGATGATCGAGGTGTCGAGGCCGCCCGAATAAGCGAGCACCACCTTCTTCGGCGGGTTGAGGGTCATGAGCGTTCCTGGGAAAGGTTGCGAAGCTTGGCGGCGGTGGCGCGGGCGTCGACGCCGTCGCGGAGGGCAAGGAAGAGGGTGTCGTCGCCGCATATCGTGCCGGCCACTTCGGGAAGCTTCGCCTGATCGAGCGCGAGGCCGACGATATGGGCCGAGCCGGGCGGCGTCCTGAGCACGAGCAAAGGGCCGGCGCTCTCGACCGACTGCACCCATTCGGCGAAGATCCGCCCCAGCCGGGCGGCGGCCCAGTCGGTGTCGCCGATCGCGTCCGGGAGCATGTAGCGCAGGCTCCCGCCGCGCTTGACCTTGACCGCGCCCAATTGGTCGAGGTCGCGCGACACGGTCGCCTGGGTGACGGCGAAGCCCTGGACGGACAGCCGCTCGGTCACTTCCTCCTGGCTGCCGATCGGCTCGGCGCGGAGGAGGTCGGCGATGACGCGCTGGCGACGGGATCGGGCGTCGGTCATTCTTGCTCCTCCCCGGAACGGGGAGGGGGACCGCACATAGTGCGGTGGAGGGGGGCGAGCGTAGCGAGCGCGAGGAGGCGGGCCCCCTCCACCATGCTGCGCATGGTCCCCCTCCCCGTACCGTGGAGGAACTGGTGCGGCAGCGTTGTCACGGCCTCGCCCCCAGCATCCACGCCAGCGCGCCCCGGGCGGTGTGCATGCGGTTCTCCGCCTGGCGCCACACCGCGCTCTTCGCGCTCTCCATCACATCGTCGGTCACCTCCTCGCCGCGGCGGGCGGGGAGGCAGTGGAGGAACCAGGCGTCGCGGCCCTTCGCCATCAGCTCCGAAGTCACCTGATAGGGCGCGAAGGCCTGACGCCGCCGCTCCGCTTCCTCGTCCTGGCCCATCGAGACCCAGACATCGGTATAGACGATGTTCGCGCCTTGCACGGCCTCGGCGGGGTCGGCGACTTGCCGAACGCCCTCCATCTCATCGCTGAATCCATAGCCTTGCGGACCGGCGATGCTGAGCGGCACGCCGAGCAGGGAGCAGGCCTCGGCCAGCGAGTGACAGACATTGTTGGCGTCGCCGACATAGGCGATGCGCGCATTTTCGAGGCCGCCGAGCAACTGCTTCGCCGTCAGCAGGTCGGCGAGCGCCTGCAAGGGGTGCGAGCGGTCCGAGAGCATGTTGAGCACCGGCTTGTCGATCGCCGCCGCCATCCTTTCCAGGTCGCGATGGTCCATCACCCGCGCCGCCACCACTTCGTGGAAGCAGGCGAGGGTGCGCGCCACGTCCTCGGCCGTCTCGCGCGCGCCGAGCCCGACCTCGTCCTTCTGGATATAGACGGGATGGCCGCCGAGCTGGACGACCGCCATCTCCATCGAATTGCGAGTGCGCGCGCTCGGCTTCTGGAAGACGAGCGCGACGCCCTTGCCGGCGAGCGGGCGGCCGAGATCGTTGCGCTCGGACAGAGCGAGGATCGCCTCCAGCCCGTCGCGGCCGAGGTCGGCGATGGTCAGAAGGTCGCTCACCAATTCTTCTCCCGGCGGATCATCGTGCCGATGCCCTCGTCGGTCAGCAGCTCGATGAGCAAGGCGTGCGGCACCCGCCCGTCGATGATATGCGCGGTGCCGACGCCGGCATCGACCGCCTCGGCGCAGGCCCGGAGCTTCGGGATCATGCCCTCGGTGACGCCGTCGCTCTCCATCTGCCCGTAAAGCTCGGCCGAGGTCAGGCGGTGGACGAGCGAGCCCTCGTCGGCGACATCCTGGAGCAGGCCGGGGGCGGCGGTCAGATAGACGATCTTCTCGGCGCCCATCGCGACGGCGATGGCGCGCGCCGCCTCGTCGGCATTGATATTATAGGGCTGGCCGGTGGCGTCGGCACCGACCGTCGAGACGACCGGGGTCAGGCCCTCGTCGAGCAGGCGGTGGAGAACCGAGGCGCGGACATGGCTGACGTCGCCGACGAAGCCGAGCGACGATTCCCGCGGCGTCACGGTGAGCAGGCCGCCATCCTCGCCCGAAACCCCGACCGCGACCGGATCGTCGAGCGCTTCGCGGTTGATCGTGCCGACGAGGTCGCGGTTGATCTTGCCGACCAGCACCATCCGCACGACTTCCAGCGTCTCGGCATTGGTCACCCGGAGGCCGTCCTTGAACTCCGGCACCATGTTCAGCCGGCGCATCATCACGTCGACCTGCGGGCCGCCGCCATGGACGAGGACGCAGCGCACGCCGACCGAGCGCAGCAGCAGCACGTCCTGCGCCAGCGCCTGGTCGAGCTCGGCGTCGAGCGCCGCGCCGCCCAGTTTCACCACCACGGCCTTGCCGGCGAAGCGGCGGATATAGGGCAGGGCCTGGACGAGGATCCGGGCGGTCGCGGAGGCGCTGTTCACGAGGTCCTCGAATTCTCTTTGATGTAGCCGGGGCCGAGATCGATGCCGATCACCTGTGCGGCGCCGGCGCCGAGGCCGAGCGCGACCTCGATCTCGATCTTCTCCTGCTTCATATGGGCGGCGAGGGCGGCTTCGTCATGGTCGGCATTGGTGCCGCCGCGCGAGACGATGATGCCGCCATAGGCGACCTCGGTCTTCTCGGGCTCGAAGTCGATTCCCGCCGAGCCGGCGGCGCCGAGCAGACGGCCCCAATAAGGATCGCCGCCATACCAGGAACATTTGACGAGATTGTTCTCGGCGATGTTCTTGGCGGCGATGCGCGCCTCGGCATCGGAAGCGGCGCCGGTCACCCTGAGCAGCACCATCCTGGTCATGCCCTCGGCGTCGCGCGCCATCTGATAGGTGAGGTCCTCGCAGAGTCTGTGCACCGCGTCGGCGAATTCCTTCAGGTCCGGGCGGCCGCGGCGGCCGGAGGCCAGAAGGATCACGGTGTCGTTGGTCGAGGTCGCGCCGTCGACGTTTAGCGTGTTGAACGTACGGTCCGCCGCGTCGCGAAGGATGGCGGTCATTTCCTCGGACGTCACCGCGGCGTCGGTGGTGAGGAAGGCGAGCATCGTCGCCATGTTCGGCGCGATCATGCCGCAGCCCTTGGCCATGCCGCCGAGGGTGAAGGTCGTGCCGCGGATTACGGCCTCCTTGGCGACGTGGTCGGTGGTGAGGATGGCGGTGGCCGCGTCGTGCGCGCCCCCGGCGGAGAGCTTCTTCGCCAGCTTCGGCGTCGCCGCGAGGATCCTGTCCATCGGCAGGGGCGTGCCGATGATGCCGGTCGAGCAGACGAGCACATCCCGAGGATCGGTGCCGAGCGCCGCCGCAGCCGCCGCGGCCATCGCCTCGGCATCGGCCATTCCCGCCGCGCCCGTGCCCGCATTGGCATTGCCGGAATTGACGATCACCGCCGCGGCCTGGCCGCCGTTTTCGGCGAGGCGCTGCCGATCGAGCAGCACCGGGGGCGCCGCGAACTTGTTCTGGGTGAAGACCGCCGCCGCCGGCACCGGCTTGCGGTCCTCGGCCGCGACGAGCGCCATGTCGTAACGGCGGCGCTTGACCCCGGCATGGCAGCCGGCGGCCACGAAGCCGTCGGGGGCAGTGATGCTCATGGCCACATCCCCACGCGCGACAGGCCGGCGCCCTCGTCGAGGCCCAGCATCAGATTGGCGCATTGGATCATCTGTCCGGCGGCTCCTTTCACGAGATTGTCGAGGGCCGCGATGGCGAGGATGCGGCCGGTCCGGGCATCGTAGCGGGCGGTGAGGTGGATTGCGTTGGAGCCCATGGTCCACTTCGTCGATGGCGGCCGTTCCGACACGTGGACGAAGGGCTCGTCCGCATAGGCGTCCCGGAGCGCCGCCAGCGGATCGCAGGCGCCCCGGGCGGTCGCATAGCAGGTGGCGAGGATGCCGCGGTTCATCGGCGCGAGATGCGGCGTGAACAGCACCCGCCCGCCCAGCGCCATCTCCATCTCGGCGGTATGGCGATGGGTGAGGAGGCCGTAAGCGGTGAAATTCTCGTCGACCGTGTTGAAATGGGTATCCTCCTTGAGCCCCTTGCCCGCGCCGGATACGCCAGAGGCGGCGTCGACGACGATGCTGTCCGGCTCAATCAGGTCCATCAGCGGCTTCAGCGCGAGGATCGCCGAGGTCGGGTAGCAGCCGGCGGCCGCGACCGCCTTCGCGCCGGCGATCCTGGCGCGGTGAAGCTCGGGGATGCCGTAGACGAAGCGCGAGAGCAGGTTCGGCGTCGTATGCTCTTCGCCGTACCAGCGCGCATAATCCGCGGCGGAATCGAGCCGGAAGTCGGCGCCGAGGTCGACGAAGGGGATGCCGCGTTCGAGGATCCCGGGCGCGATCTTCTGGCTGTGGCCGTGCGGCAAGGCGGCGAAGACGAGGCCGACGCCGTCGAGACGTTCCGGCCGATAGCGCTCGAGCATGATGTCGGAATAAGCGGGCGCCAGATGCGGATGGACGGCGGCAAGCTTCTGGCCCACCTGGCTGTCGGCAAAGAGCGGCCCCGCTTCCAGCTCCGGATGGCCGGCGAGGAGACGGAGCAGCTCGGCGCCGGCGAAACCCGACGCTCCCAAGATGGCCACGCGAATCATAGGCGAGCGTCTATGCAGAGACCTGCATAATTATGCAAGCAGCATGGATCGGCCGCTCAGCCGTGATTGCGCTTTATCCAGGCCTGAAACAGATCGGGCCAGCGCGAGCCCGGCAGAGTCCACGGCAGATGGAGGCCGAAGCCGTGGCCGCCTTCGCCGAACAGATGGGCCTCGACCGGCACCCTCGCCGCGCGGCAGGCGGCGATCCAGTCCAGGCTGTTCTCGAGCGGCACGACCGGATCGTCGAGGGTATGGACGAGGAAGCAGGGCGGCGTGTCGGCGCCGACATGAAGCGCGGGCGAGCGCGCATCGACCAGCGGCTCCGGCGCATTGTCGCCGAGCAGCATCTTGCTCGAGCCGGCATGGCCGATATGCGGCCGCAGGCTCGTCACCGGATAGACGAGGCCGGCGAAGGCGGGGCGGGCGGAGAGGCTGTCCGCCGCGTCGACCGGCGCGTAGGTGCGCTCGGCGAAACTGGCCGCGAGATCGGCGGCAAGGTGGCCCCCGGCCGAGAAGCCGACGATGCCGAGACGGGCAGGATCGATGCGAAGATCGGCCGCGCGGCTTCGGATCAGCCGCATCGCCCGTTGCGCGTCCTGCAGCGGGACGAGATGGCGGTCGGCCCAACCCTCTCCGGGAAGACGGTAGGTGAGGACGAAGACGGTCGTTTCGTAGGCGTTGAAGCGCTCCGCAACGTCCAGCCCCTCATTCTGGACGGAGAGGAATTCGTATCCGCCCCCGGGGAAGGAGAGCAGGGCCGAGCCGTCGGAACGGGCCGGGCGGAAGACGTGCACCTCCGGCACCGCCACGCCGCGCAGCCATAATTCGCGTGCGCCATGCGGTCCGTTCATCGTCGGGTTGAAGGCGGGGGGCTGGCGCGGCACGCCCGGCGGCGATTTCGGCCAGAGCGGAAAGCGCTCGCGCGAGGGCCAGAAGGGCGCGTCGGGATCGCCCGTGGCGGGCGTCGGCGGGTCGCCCCATTGCTGGGCGACGGCATTGGTCGCGGCGGCAAGACCGGCGGCGAAGGCGGTTCCGAAAAGCTCGCGGCGACCGATAGCCATATCTCTTCCTTGCGCAATGTTAGCGTTCCCAATTACCAGAAAGCGCGGCGAAAGGGAGAGTGGACGCAACATGGCTCTCAAGGTGGCCCTGATCGGCCGTGGGCTCGGCGGCAGGACCTTCCACGCGCCTTTGATCCGCGCCTTGCCGGAGCTGGAGCTGGCGATTGTCGCCGGTGCGGCCGAGGCCGAGGCGGCGGCGGTGGCGGAGGGGATCGATCTCGTCGTGATCTCGACCCCCAATCGCACCCACTTTCCCCTCGCCCGGGCGGCGCTCGAGGCGGGCAAGCATGTCGTCGTCGACAAGCCGTTCACCGTCTCGCTGGACGAGGCCGACGCGCTGATCGCCCTTGCGGAGGAGCGCAAGCGGATGCTGACGATCTTCCACAACCGCCGCTGGGACGGCGACTTTGTGACGGTGAAGATGCTGCTGCCACGCCTGGGCGCGGTGCGACTGTTCGAGGCGCATTGGGACCGCTTCCGGCCGGAGATCAGGCCGGGGTGGAAGGATGCCGGGGATGGCGGCGCGGGGAGCCTGAACGACCTCGGCCCGCATCTCATCGACCAGGCGCTGCAGCTCTTCGGCCTGCCGGACGCCTTGTCGGCGGATATCCTCGCCCAGCGCGAGGGGGCGGCGGTCGACGATTATTTCTCGCTGACCTTCGAATACGGGGCGATGCGTGTCGTGCTCGGCGCGTCGACGCTGGCCATGGCCCCCCGGCCCCGCTTCTCCGTCCACGGCACCGGCGGCAGCTTCGTCAAATACGGCCTCGATCCGCAGGAGGCGGCGCTGAAGCAGGGGGCGGACCCGCGCCTGGTCGGCGAGGATGTGCCGGAAAATTTCGGCACCCTCACCACGGCCGCCGGCTCCGAGCGGGTGCCGACCGAGCCGGGACGCTATCTCGCTTTCTACGAAGCGGTTGCGGCCGCCATCATCGAAGGCACGCCGCCGCCGGTCGATCCACTCGACGCGCGCGAGGGGCTGCGAATCGTCGAGCTCGCGCGGCGCGCTTCGGAGGAGGGGCGGCGCATTTCCCTGTAGTTCCCTGGCGAAGGCCGGGGCCCAGCTTCACAGGCCTTGCCGACTGGACCCCGGCTTTCGCCGGGAAACAGAGGAGCTCACGGCCGCCAATTCGCCGGCAGCGTGCCGCCGGCGAGGCGGACGTTGACCGTCTGCCGGATGTCGCGGGCCGAGGCGCCGAGCATCACCTGATAGGTGCCGGGCGCGATCCGCCAGGAGCGGCCGGCCTCGTCCCAGGTCGCCAGCAGCCGCGGATCGACATTGACGGTCACCGTCCGCGCCGCGCCCGGCGCCAGAGTCACTTTTTGCCAGCCGCCGAGACGCTTCGGCGCTTCCCAGCCAACGCCGCCGACATAGACTTGCGGCACCGCGGCGCCGGCGCGGCGGCCCAGGTTGCGGACATTGAGGGTGACGGCGATCGACCGTCCCGCAGGCACGGCGCGCAGGCCGTTCATCCGGAAGTCGGTGTAGGAGAGGCCGTGGCCGAAGGCGAATTGCGGCTCCAGGCCTTTCGCGTCGTAATATTTATAGCCGACCGCCGCGCCCTCGCCGTAGCTCGTGTCGCCGGCATGCGGCGCTGCCGGGTGCGGCAGCTGGTCGAGGCTGCGCGGGAAGGTGGCGGGGAGGTGGCCCGAAGGGTTCACCCGCCCGAACAGGACGTTGGCGATCGCGGCGCCGCCCTCCGTGCCCGGATACCAGGCCTCCAGCACGCCGGCGACCCGGTCCGCCCAGGGCGTGAGCACCGGTCCGCCCGTCTCCAGCACCACCACCGTCTTCGGATTGGCGGCGGCGACGGCCGAGATCAACGCATCCTGATTGTCGGGGAGGTTCAGGGACACGTCGAACGATTCGCCCTCCCAGCGGGTGGCGAAGACGATGACGACGTCGCTGCTCCGGGCCAGCGCCGCGGCCGCGGCCGGGTCCTCGCCCGAGGCGAAGCGGACGCTGGCGCCCGGCGCCAGCCGCCGGATCTCGGCGAGCGGCGAGGAGGGATAATACATGACCGGTCCGGGCCAGCCGGTCGGGGCGACGCCGGGCACCGCATTGCCGCCGCGCGGATAGACGAGCGACGAGCCGCCGCCGGCCAGCACGCCCTTGTCGGCATGGCCGCCGATCACCGCGATCCGCCGTGCATTCGCCGCCAGCGGCAGGACGCCGATCTCGTTCTTGAGCAGGACGATCCCTTCCTCGGCATCGGCGCGGGTGATCGCGGCATGGGCGGCCATGTCGATAGGCCCACCCTCCGCCACCGGCCGGTCGACCAGGCCGTGGGCGAACATCGCGCGGAGGATGTGCCGCGCCATCTCGTCGAGCCGCGCCTCGCTCACCTGCCCGCTCGCCACCGCCTGGCGGAGGGGCGCGCCGAAAAAGGGCGCGTCGTCGAACGGATAGCCCGAATCCTGGTCGAGGCCGGCATTGGCGGCGGCGACACTGCTGTGGGTCGCGCCCCAGTCGGACATCACATATCCCTTCCAGCCCCAGTCGCGGCGCAGCACGTCGGTCAGCAGCCAGCGATTCTCGCAGGCATGGGTGCCGTTCACCTTGTTGTAGGAGCACATGATCGCGCCCGGATCGGCATGCTCGACCGCGATCTCGAAGGCGAGCAGGTCGGAGATGCGGGCGACCGCCGGATCGATGATCGAATTGCCGTGGTCACGGTCGGTCTCCTGGTCGTTCACCGCATAATGCTTGATCGTCGAGATGATCGAATTCGACTGGATGCCGCGCACCTGCTCGCCGACCATGGTTCCGGCGAGCAGGGGATCCTCGCCGCCATATTCGAAATTGCGGCCGTTGCGCGGCTCGCGCAGCAGGTCGACGCCGCCGGCGAGCATGACGTTGAAGCCCGAGGCGCGCGCCTCGCTGCCGATCATCGCGCCGCCGCGAAAGGCGGCGGCCGGGTTCCAGGTCGCAGCGGTGGCGATGCCGGCGGGGAGGGCGGTGCGCTCGCGCTTGTGTTTGGCCGCGCCCTGGGTGGCGACGCCGACGCCGGCGTCGGTCTCCCATTGCGGCGGGATGCCGAGCCGGGAAATGCCGGGCACGTAGCCGGCCGAGCCTTCGCGGCCGCCGGGCTGCGCGGTATATTGCTTCGGCGCGAAGTCGGTGGCGAAATAGCCGAAGACGAGCGTCAGTTTCTCGTCGCGCGTCATCGCATTCGCGGCCAGCTCGGCGCGCCGGTCGGGGGAGAGCGCGGCGTTCAGCCACGGCCGTGGCGGCTGCGCCGGGGCGGCAGCGGCGAGCGCGGCGACGGAAACGGCGATCGCGAGCGCGGCGAGGCTCTTCTTCATCGGCTTCATCCTCCCTATTCTTTCTATTCTTGTTGCGGCGGTTGATACACGGTTGCATTGGCCATTGGTAGCGCTACCAAGCGGCAAAAGAAGAGAGGGAGCCTGATGTTATTCTCCGCGGCGATGCTGCCGGACGATGTCGAGCGCGCGACGCTCGCCGGCCGCCTGGCCTTGCCGGAGGGACCAGCGCCGGTCCTGATCCGCGGCGGCGCGGTCGAGGACATGTCGCGGGTCGCGCCGACCATGGCGGATCTGATCGAGCGCGGCGGCGTCGAGTCGCTGGAAGGCCGGCGCCTGTTCACGCTCGAGGAATTGTGCGCGCGGGCCGGCGAGCTGCTGCTCCCGCCGATCGACCTGCAGATCGTGAAGGCCGCCGGCGTGACCTTCGCCGTCTCGGCCATCGAGCGGGTGATCGAGGAACGGGCGCGGGGCGATTCCGACCGGGCGCAGGCGATCCGCGAAGGCCTGGAATGGCGGATCGGCGGCGCCATCCGCTCGGTCGTGCCGGGCAGCGAGGAGGCGGCGGCGCTGAAGCGGGCGCTGATCGAGGACGGCCTCTGGTCGCAATATCTCGAAGTGGCGATCGGCCCGGACGCGGAGATCTTCACCAAGGTGCCGGTCCTGTCCTCGGTCGGCTGGGGCGCCGAGATCGGCATCCGCTCTGATTCGGACTGGAACAATCCGGAGCCGGAAGTGGTGCTTGCGGTCGATCCGGAGGGCCGAGCCGTCGGCGCGACGCTTGGCAACGACGTCAACCTCCGCGACTTCGAAGGGCGCAGCGCCCTCCTCCTCAGCAAGGCCAAGGACAATAACGCCTCCTGCGCGATCGGCCCGTTCATCCGCCTGTTCGACGACGGCTTCACCATGGACGACGTGCGGCGGGCGCGGGTCGAGCTGGTCGTCGAGGGGCAGGACAATTTCCGGCTGGAGGGCGAAAGCTCGATGGCCGAGATCAGCCGCGATCCCGAGGAGCTGGTCCGCCAGGCGATGAGCGAGCATCATTATCCCGACGGCTTCGTTCTCTTCCTCGGCACGCTTTTCGCGCCGGTGCAGGATCGCGACGAGCCCGGCAGGGGTTTCACCCACAAGATGGGCGACATCGTGCGCATCTCGACGCCGAAGCTGGGGGCTTTGGTCAACCGGGTCACGACGTCGAAGGCGGCGCCGGCCTGGCGGTTCGGGATACGCGACCTGATGCGCAATCTGGCGGGGAGGGGCCTGATCGACTCCAAGGAGAGAAAGACGTGACCGATACCCTCACCCACTTCATCGGCGGCGACGCCGTCCCGGGCGACCCGACGCAGCAGAGCATCAACCCCTCCAATCTGGACGACGTCGTCGCCCTTTATCCGCGCGGCTCGGCCGTCGAGGTCGATGCGGCGGCGAAGGCCGCGCGGCAGGCTTTCCCGGCCTGGTCCGAGGCTTCGCCGGAGGTCCGCTCCGATCTGCTCGACAGGGTCGGCTCGATCGTCATGGAGCGCGCCAAGGATCTCGGCCGATTGCTCTCCCGCGAGGAAGGCAAGACGCTGCCGGAAGGCACGGGCGAGGTGATGCGCGCCGCCCGCATCTTCAAATATTTCGCCGGCGAGGCGTTGCGGCGGCACGGCCAGGCGCTCGATTCGACGCGGCCGGGGATCGACGTCACCACCCATCGCGAAGCGGTCGGCGTGGTCGGTCTGATCACGCCCTGGAACTTCCCCATCGCCATCCCCGCTTGGAAGACCGCGCCGGCGCTCGCCTTCGGCAATACGGTGGTGCTGAAGCCGGCGACCCCGACCCCCGCCATCGCCCACGCGCTCGCCGCGATCATCCACGAGGCGGGCGCCCCGCCGGGCGTCTTCAACCTGGTGCTCGGCGAAGGCGATGTCGGCCAGGCGATCGTCGACCATAAGGAGATCGACGCCATTTCCTTCACCGGCTCCCAATATGTCGGGGGGAAGGTCGCCGAGGGAGCGATCAAGCGGCAGGCGCGGGTGCAGCTCGAAATGGGCGGCAAGAATCCGCTGATCGTGCTCGACGACGCCGATCTCGAGCGCGCCATCACCTGCGCGATCGACGGCGCGTTCTTCGGCACCGGCCAGCGCTGCACCGCGTCGTCGCGGATCATCGTCACCGAGGGCATCCACGACCGCTTCGTCGAAGCGCTGGCCGAGCGGGCGAAGGGCCTCAAGGTCGGCGACGCGCTCGATCCCGCCAGTCAGATCGGCCCGGCGGTGAGCGAGAGCCAGCTCGAGCAGAATCTGCGCTATGTCGGCATCGCCCGCGACGAAGGCGGGCGGCTGGCCACCGGCGGCGAGCGGCTGACGCTCGACCAGCGCGGCTATTACATGCAGCCGACGGTGATCGCCGACACCGGCGCCGACATGCGGATCAATTGCGAGGAGGTGTTCGGCCCGGTCGCCAGCACCGTCCGCGTCAAGGATTACGAAGAGGCGCTGGCCATGGCCAATCGCGGCCAGTTCGGCCTCTCCGCCGGCATCGTCACCAATTCGCTGAAGCATTCGCGTCACTTCCGCCGCAACATCAAGGCGGGGATGGTGATGATCAACCTGCCGACCGCCGGCGTCGATTATCACGTGCCGTTCGGCGGAACCCGCAAGTCGAGATATGGCGCGCGCGAGCAGGGCTTCGCGGCGATCGAATTCTACACCCAGACCAAGACCGTCTATATCGGGGGCTGAGACTTGACCCAATCGACCGACCATCGCGCCGTCTATCCGAGCCTCAGGGGCAAGCGCGTCCTCATCACCGGCGGCGGCTCCGGCATCGGCGCCGGCATCGTCGAAGGCTTCGTCCGCCAGGGCGCGGACGTCACCTTCTTCGACATCGCCGAGGATGATTCGCGGGCGCTGAAGACGGGGCTCGGAAGCGACGGGCTGCGCTACGAGAAGGTGGACCTCACCGACATCCCCTCGGCGCAGGCGACGATCGCCCGGCTGATCGAGGAAGGCGGCGCGTTCGACATCCTCGTCAACAATGCCGCCAACGACGATCGCCATCGGATGGACGAGGTCACGCCGGCTTATTGGGACGAGCGGATGAACGTGAACCTGCGCCACCTTTTCTTCTGCGCGCAGTCGGTGGTGCCGGGGATGCGCGAAAAAGGCGGTGGCGCGATCGTCAATCTCGGCTCGGTTTCGTGGCATCTCGGCATGCCCGACATGGCGCTGTACCAGACGGCCAAGGCCGCGATCGAGGGCCTCACCCGTTCGCTGGCCCGCGAGCTCGGCCCGGACGGCATCCGCGTCACCTGCATCATCCCCGGCAACGTCCGCACCCCGCGGCAGCTGCGCTGGTACACGCCGGAGGGCGAGCAGGAGATCGTCGAGGCCCAGTGTCTGAAGGGGCGGCTGGTGCCGGAGGACGTCGCCGCTCTGGCCCTGTTCCTCGCCTCCGACGATGCGCGGTTGATCACCGGCCATAATTATTTCATCGACGCCGGATGGCGATAGGCGAGCCACGCAACGTCTGGGACCTCCATTGCCAGCTGGGCGAAGGCCCGGTCTGGGTCGACGGCGCGCTCTGGTTCGTCGACATCAAGACCCAGAAGATCCATCGCTACGATCCCGCCGGCGGCGGCCGGACGAGCTGGGACTCGCCCGAGCAGATCGGCTTCGTGCTGCCAGCGGCGGGCGGCGGCTTCATCGCCGGCCTGCAGAGCGGCCTTCACCTTTTCGACCCGGCGAGCGGCGGCTTCAGCCTGATTGCCGAGGCGGAGCCGGAGCGGCCGAACAACCGGCTGAACGACGGCGTCGTCGACCCGTCGGGGCGCCTCTGGTTCGGCACGATGGACAATGGCGAGAAAGAGAAGAGCGGCGCCTTCTACCGCTTCCAGCGCGGCGCCATCGTCCGCACCGGCCTCGAAGGCATCGCCATCACCAACGGCCCCTGCCTCTCGCCGGACGGCCGCATCCTCTATTTCGTCGACACGCTCGGCGGCACGATCGAGGCGGCCGACGTCGCCGAGGACGGGAGCCTGAGCGACGCGCGCCCGTTCGTGCGGATCGACCCGAAGGAAGGCTATCCCGACGGGCCGACGATCGACAGCGAGGGCTGCGTCTGGATCAGCCTCTATGCCGGCTGGGAGACGCGCCGTTACGCGCCGGACGGCGAGCTGATCGGCCGCGTCCGCTTCCCCGTCTCGAACATCACCAAGATCGCCTTCGGCGGCGACGATCTGCGCACCGTCTATGCGACGACCGCCCGGCAGCTCCTCCGCCCCGACCAGCTCGAGCGCCAGCCGGCGGCGGGGGATCTGTTCGAGTTCCGGGTGGACGTGCCGGGTGTACCCTGTCCAAAAATCGCGCTGAGTTGATCTGAAAGAGTAACAGGGCCCTTAGTCGGCCCCGAGGAGATGACGTTCAAAGAAAGCCAGGGTTTCGCGTAGGCAATCCTTCCGCGCTGCCCCATCCGCTTTGCCTGTGCCACCGAAATACCAGCCGAACAGGGCGCCCAGAATCAGGGACCTTTTGCTGAAGAGCGGAAAAACCAGATGGCCCGCATCCGGGTAGCAGATGTGCTGGTATTGCTGCGGTTCCGCCATTCGGGCGACAACATCTTCCGCCATACGCCGCGAGGGCCAGAGGCGATCAACTCCGCCCGAGAACAGCAACACAGGGGCCTTGATCCTCTCCACGGGAATTTGCGCACGCTCGACGTCGTCGGTCCGGTCGAGGCAGGCGCCGCACATTTCAGCCACGGACCGGCCCCGAAGGGGCGTAACCGCGAGGAATGGCAGACCTGCCCCATCCCGGGTCCACGATGAGCGTGCCGCTCGTTGCCGCGCGAAATAGTTCTGGCTCTGCCAGACGACGCTGCTTGGAGCCGCGGCGACAACACAGGCCAAGCTTTCAAAATGGCTGGCGATCAGCAGCGCGGCCTCCGCCCCCTTGGACGGCCCGAACACGCCGATCCGGCTCGAGTCGATCCTCGGATGATCTCCCAGCCACTGGATGGCGCGCTGAAAATATTCCAGCGGGATTTCTTCGAGGATGCGCGGCAATCCCTCCGCCTTGAAATAGGCCAGACAGAGGGTGCCGTAGCCGTGCGCGGCAAGCCGACGACCAAGCTGCCTTGCGTAGCTGATGCCCCCTTCGGACCCTCCCAACACCAGAAGCCCTGGCAGGGCTCCACCGCCTTGGGGAATGTAAAACTCAGCCACCAGCCCGTCTTGCCGGATGTCTTGTTTGACGATGGCCGACATTGCTTCACCTCCCACGCGGATTTGTCCGAGCCCGCTATCACTGTACCCCCCTGCATCAAGTCCGCAGTGACGGTCCTTTCAGTGGTTGTGCCGCGGCGTCTTCGTCGACGTGCCGCGATATTTGAGCGCGAAGTCGAGCACGCCGCCATCGGCGAGCTGGCCGGTCTTCTCGCGGTAGAGCTCCTCCCAGGGCGTATTGCTCGGCGGGATCGGCGGCGGCGGCTCCTGCCGGCGCCGGGCGATCTCGGCTTCGTCGACCAAGGCGTCGCAGCGCCCCTGGTTGAGGTCGATGCGGATGACGTCGCCGGTGCGCAGCCAGGCGAGGCCGCCGCCGGCCGCGCTCTCCGGCGAGGCGTTGAGGATCGACGGGCTGTCGGAGGTGCCGGACTGGCGGCCGTCGCCGAGCGTCGGCAGGCTGGCGATGCCGCGCTGGAGCAGGGCGTCGGGCGGCTGCATGTTGACCACTTCGGCCGAGCCCGGCCAGCCGAGCACCCCCGAGCCGCGGATGACGAGGATGCAATTCTCGTCGATCCCGAGCGATGGGTCGTTGATCCGATGGTGATAATCGTCCGAGCCGTCGAACACGATCGCCCGCGCCTCGAACAGGCCCTCATGCCCCGCCTGGGAAAGGTAGCGGCGCCGGAAATCCTCCGAGATGACGCTCGTCTTCATGATCGCGAAATCGAACAGATTGCCCTTGAGGACGAGGAAGCCGGCCCGCTCCCTCAGCGGCTCCGAATAAGGACGGATCACTTCGCGGTCGGTCGCCTCCCGGCCCTGCAGATTTTCGGCCTGGCTGCGGCCGGTGACGGTCATCGCCGCGCCGTCGAGCTTGCCCGCCTGGAGCAGCTCCCACAGCACGGCGGGGACGCCGCCGGCGCGGTGGAAGCGCTCGGAGAGAAACTGCCCCGCCGGCTGCATGTTGACCAGCAAAGGCAGGTCGTAGCCATGGGTCATCCAGTCGTCGCGGCCGATCTCGACGCCGGCATGGCGGGCGATGGCGGCGACGTGCGGCTGGGCGTTGCTCGAGCCGCCGATCGCGGTGACGAGGCGGATGGCGTTGAGCACCGAGCCGCGGCCGATGATCTTCGACGGCCGCAAATCCTCATAGGCCATGTCGACGATCCGCCGGCCGGTTTCATAGGCGATCTGTCCGCGCTCGCGATACGGCGCGGGGATGGCGGCATTGCCGGGGAGCGACATGCCGAGCGCCTCGGCGACGGCGTTCATCGTCGAGGCGGTGCCCATCGTGTTGCAATGGCCGGCCGAGGGAGCCGAATCGGTGGCGCGGCGGAGGAACTCCTGCTCGTCGATCTCGCCCGCGCCGAGCTTGCGGCGCGAGCGCCAGATCACGGTGCCCGAGCCGACCAGCTCGCCGTCGTGCCAGCCATCGAGCATCGGTCCGCCGTTGAGGGTGATGGCGGGGATGTCGACCGTGGACGCGGCCATGATCGCCGCCGGCGTCGTCTTGTCGCAGCCGGTGGTGAAGACCATCGCGTCGAGCGGATAGCCGTTCAGCGTCTCGACCAGGGTCAGATAGGAAAGGTTGCGGTCGAGCGCGGCGGTCGGCCGCCGGCAATTCTCGAAGATCGAGAAAGCCGGGAATTCCATGGCGATGCCGCCGGCGTCGCGGATGCCTTCGCGCACCCTCTGGGCGAGCTGGAGGTGGATCCGGTTGCACGGATTGAGGTCCGAGCCCGTCTGCGAGATGCCGACGATCGGCTTGCCGCAGCGCAGCTCGTCGCGCGTCACGCCGTAATTCATGAAACGCTCGAGATAGAGCGCGGCCATGTCGCTCCGGCCGGGCGCGGCGAACCATTCGCGCGAGCGGAACGGGCGTGCGGGCGTGCGGGTCATTTCAGCCTCCAAAAGAAGGGGGCACCGCCTTGCGACGGCACCCCCCGAAAAATCAACCGGCGATGCGCTGGCGTCAGCCCTGCATCTGCTCCAGCTCCTTGCCCTTGGTCTCGCGGACGAACTTCTGCACCAGGAAGAAGCTGATCACCGAGCACACGGCATAGAAGGTGTAGCTCCCCGCCAGGCCGAGTTTTTCCGCCATCGGCGGGAAGCTGAAGGTGATGAGGAAGTTGGCGAACCATTGGCAGAAGCCGGCGACCGCCAGCGCCGACCCGCGGATCTGGTTCGGGAACATCTCGCCGAGCATGACCCACATCACCGGGCCCCAGGAGACGTTGAAGAAGATCACGTAAAGGTTGGCGGCGACCACGGCGATGCGGCCGAGATCGGCGGAAAGGACGAGATGGTGCTTCGCGTCGAGCGAGCCGTGGCTGAACGCGTAGACCATGACGAACAAGGTCACCGCCATCCCCGCCGAGCCGAACAGCAGCAGCGGCTTGCGGCCGATCTTGTCGATGACGGCGATGGTCACGAAGCAGGCGGCGATCGAGACGGCGCCGGAGACGATGTTGATCAGCAGCGAATCGCTCTCGCTGAAGCCGGCGAGCTGCCACAAAGTCGCGCCGTAATAGAAGATGACGTTGATGCCGACGAGCTGCTGGAACACCGCCAGCATGATGCCCACCCAGACGATCGGGCGGATGCCGAGGAAGCCCGGCGCGCCCGCCGGTGCGAGCACGTCGCGGAGCTGCGGCCGGTGATCGGCGCTGAACGTGGCACGGATCTCGTCGAGCTTGGCGTCGGCGACGTCCCCGCCGAACAGCTTGGTCAGCACAATGCGGGCAGTGTCCAGACGCCCCTTGGAAACCAGGTAGCGCGGGCTCTCGGGAATGAAGAACAAGGCGACGAGGAAAATTGCCGCCGGGAGCGTCTGGATCAGGTACATCCAGCGCCAAGCTTCGAGACCGCCCCAGAATGTAGCGGTGGAGACACCCGCGGCGGCGGCCAGGAAATAATTGACCACGAACGCGGCGGTGAGGCCGGTGATGATCATGATCTGCTGCACGGTCGTCATGCGGCCGCGAATGCTCGCGGGCGCGACTTCGGAGATGTAGGCGGGCGAGAGGACGCTTGCCGCCCCCACCGCCATGCCGCCGAGGATTCGGGCGAGGACGAAGATCAAATGATCGTGGGCGAGACCCTGCACGAGCGCGCCCACCAGGAACAGAACCGCAGCCATCCTCATCACGTTGCGCCGGCCGGCGACGTCCGCCAGGCGGCCGGCGAAGAAGGCGCCGATGAAGCAGCCGATCAGCAGCGAGGCGACGGTGAAGGCGAGCCCGTTCCCCGGCGAGAAGCTTTCGGGAACAAGGCCGAAGGCCGCGGTAAGTCCCGGCTGGGTGCCGTTCACGGCGCCGCTGTCATAGCCGAACAGGAAGCCGCCGATGGTCGCCACCGCGACGATGGCGCCGATGAAGCCCATATTGGCCCGTGCCGGGCTCGCTTCCGTCATGATCCTCTCCTCCCAGTCTCCCGCCTTCGGGCGGTGTCGATCTCTGTTAGCGCTAACGGGAGGCCCTGCACCAGTCTAATTCGGCGCTCGCTCAGCGTGCTCCCGACGTCGCCTTGACGGAGGCCGGACGCGCCGCGCGGGCCCGTCCCAGCCAGCGGGCGCCCGGCGGCGCCGAGGATTCGCGAACGATCAGCTCATGCTCCAGAACCCGTTCGGCGGAACGGCGCGGGCTTCCCGAACGGCGGCTGCGGAGATCGGCGAGGAGCAGCTCGAGCGCCGCCTCGGCCATCGCCGAGATCGGCTGCTTGACCGTCGTCAGCTCGGGCCAGACGGTGGTGGCGAGCGAGGTGTCGTCGAAGCCGACGACGCTGAGGTCCCCCGGCACGGTGAGGCCGCGGCGGTGGGCGACGCTGATCGCCGCCGCCGCCATGTCGTCGTTGCTGGCGAAGATCGCACTCGGCGGGTTCGGGCGGGAGAGCAGGCGCTCGCTGGCGGCGAGGCCGGAACGATAGGTGAAATAGCCCTGCTCGATCGGCGCCTCGTCCGGATCGACGTCATATTCCTGCAACGCTGCGGCGAAGCCGCGGGCGCGGTCGTGGCTGGCGATATGATTGGGATGGCCCTTGATGAAGCCGATGCTGCGATGGCCGAGGCTGAGCAGGTAGCGGGTCATCTCCATGGCGGCGGCGAAATCGTCGATGCGGACGTTGAGGCTGTCCTCCGCCGGCGTCCCCATCGCGACGGTGACGACCGGAATGCCGATCGCCGCCAGCTCGGCGATGATCGGCTGCGATTCGGAGAGCGGGGGCGGCAGCACGACGCCCTCGACGTCGCTGGTCGCGAAGCGGCGGGTGACCTCGGCCTGCTCGTCCGCATCCTCGGACTCGCAGGATTCGATGACCAAATGGCAGCCGGCGCGGCGGGCGGCGTGCAGCGCGCCGATCAGGAACTGGCTGAGATAGGCGGCGCTCGGATTGGCGTAGAGCATGCCGATATGGGTCGCTTCGCCGGCGGCGAGGCTGCGCGCGGCGGTATTGGGCGAGTAATTCAGCTTCTTGACCGCCTCGAGCACGGCGTGGCGCGTCGTCTCGCGCACATTCTGGCCGCTGTTGATGACGCGCGACACGGTCATCGCCGAGACGCCCGCCGCGCGCGCGACATCCCCGATCGTCGCGGTCCCGCGGCTTCTCCGGCTTGACTTGGTCATGGTTTCCCTTCCGGAAGGGAGCCTATGGGAGCGGGACGGGCAATGCAATTGACGGATGCCCTCCGTAGGCTAGTGTGAGCGCTAACATGCGGCCGCGAAGCCGCGACAGGAGGAGAGGAGCGATGGAACGAGCCGGGCGCAGGCTGAGCGCGAAGGGCGCCGTGCAGCTCCTGATCGCGGGTTGCGCCGCGGCCGTGGCGGTCGCGGGCCTCGCCTCCGTCTCTATCGCCAGGCCGGCGACCGCCGGGCCGCTCTACAAGGATGGTTCGCAGCCGGTCGAGCGGCGCGTCGAGGATCTGCTCGCCCGCATGACCCTGGAGGAGAAAGCGGCCCAGCTGCAGAGCGTCTGGGAGCATAAGGATCGGATCCAGACGCCCGACGGCACCTTCTCGCCCGAGAAAGCCTCGCAGGCTTTCCCGGACGGTATTGGCCAGATCGCCCGCCCCTCCGACCGGCGCGGCGTGACGGTGGCGGCGAACGGAGCCGCGGGCGCGGCGGCGGGCGCGATCGGCCGCAACGCGCGCGAGACCGCCGATTACACCAATGCGGCCCAGCATTGGGCAGTGGAGCATACGCGGCTCGGCATCCCGATGCTGATGCACGAGGAGTCGCTGCACGGCTATGTCGCCCGCGGCGCGACCAGCTTCCCGCAGGCGATCGGCCTCGCCAGCACCTGGGATCCGGCCCTGCTCACCCGAATCTTCTCGGTCGCGGCGCGCGAGATGCGGGCGCGCGGCGCCGATCTGGCCCTGGCGCCAGTGGTCGACGTCGCCCGCGATCCGCGCTGGGGACGGATCGAGGAGACCTATGGCGAGGATCCGGTGCTCGTCTCCGAAATGGGCCTTGCCGCGATCCGCGGCTTCCAGGGCGAGACCCTGCCGCTGGCGCCCGACAAGGTGTTCGTGACGCTGAAACATCTGACCGGCCACGGCCAGCCGGAGAACGGCACCAATGTCGGCCCGGCCGATCTCGGCGAACGCGAGCTTCGCACCGATTTCTTCCCGCCCTTCGAGCGGGCGGTGAAGACGCTGCCGGTCCGCTCGGTCATGGCGTCCTATAACGAGATCGACGGCGTCCCCTCGCATGCCAACAAATGGCTGCTGACCGATGTGCTGCGCGGCGAATGGGGCTATCGGGGCGCGGTCATCAGCGACTATTTCGCGATCCGCGAGCTGGTCGCCCGCCACCACATGTTCTCGAGCATCGCCGATGCGGGGGTGCGGGCGCTGGACTCCGGCGTCGACGCCGAGACGCCCGACGGCGAGGCTTATGCCCTGCTCCCCGAGCTCGTCCGCTCAGGCCGCGTGCCGATCGCCGAGGTCGATGCCTCGGTCCGCCGCATCCTCGCGATGAAGTTCGAGGCGGGCCTGTTCGAGCACCCCTATGTCGATGCCAAAGCGGCCGAGCGGAAGACGGCGACGCCCGACGCCATCGCGCTGGCGCGCGAGGCGGCGCGGCGGGCGATGGTCCTGCTCAAGAACGACCAGGGGGTGCTGCCGCTCGACGCGAGCCGCATCCACCGCATCGCCGTGCTCGGCCACCATGCCGCCGACACGCCGATCGGCGGCTATAGCGATCAGCCGGGCCATGTCGTCAGCGTCCTCGAAGGCATCCGGAACGAGGCGAAGGGCCGCTTCGCCGTCGATTATTCCGAAGGCGTGCGCGTCACCGAGCAAAGGATCTGGGCGCAGGACGAGGTGCGGCTGACCGACCCGGAAGTGAATCGCCGCCTGATCGCCGACGCGGTCGAGACGGCGCGCAAGGCGGACGTGGTGGTGATGGTGCTCGGCGACAACGAGCAGACCAGCCGCGAGGCCTGGGCCGACACCCATCTCGGCGACCGCTCCTCGCTCGACCTGATCGGCCAGCAGAACGACCTCGCCCAAGCGGTCTTCGCGCTCGGCAAGCCGACCGTGGTGATCCTGCTCAACGGCCGGCCGCTCTCGGTCAATTATCTCGCGCAGAACGCCCCAGCCCTGATCGAAGGCTGGTATCTGGGCCAGGAGACCGGCAACGCCGTCGCCGACGTGCTGTTCGGCCGCGCCGATCCGGGCGGCAAGCTGCCGGTGTCGATCGCCCGCTCGGCCGGCCAGCTGCCGATCTTCTACAATCACAAGCCGACGGCCCGGCGCGGCTATCTGTTCGACACCACCGCGCCGCTTTATCCCTTCGGCTACGGCCTAAGCTATACGAGCTTCGACATGTCGGCGCCGCGGCTGGAGCGGCCGGCGATCCGTATCGGCGAGACGGTGCGGGTGAGCGTCGACGTCGCCAATACCGGCCGCCGCGCCGGCGACGAGGTCGTCCAGCTCTATATCCGCGACGACGAGGCGTCGGTGACGCGGCCGGTGATCGAGCTCAAGCATTTCCGCCGGGTGACGCTGCAGCCGGGCGAGCGGAAGACGGTGACGTTCGAGATCACGCCCGACGACCTCGCTTTGTGGGACATCCACATGAAGCATGTCGTCGAACCGGGCACCTTCACCATCCATGCCGGCCCCAATTCGGTCGACCTCAAGAGCACGAAGCTCACGGTCACCGGCTAGTCTGTCGGACCGGGCTGCAACAAGCGGCGGTCTCGGGCATTGTTCGGCCATGACACCAAGCCGCGCACCGCTCGACGAGGCGACCCGAATCGCCGCCACCGCCACCCGCACCCGCTACGACGGCGTTTCGATCGCTTTGCACTGGATCACCGTCGTCCTCGTCCTCCTCAACTTCGCCTCGGCGGAATTGTGGGGCCTGTTCGCGCGGCCGACGCGCCATCTGATGATCGCCAGCCACATGTCGCTCGGCATCCTGCTCAGCATCGTCGTCGTGGCGCGGATCGTCTGGCGCCTGACGCCGGGGCATCAGGTCGAGCCGGCGACGCGGGGCTGGGACGATCGCCTCGCCAAGGCGGTCCAGTATCTTCTCTATCTGCTGCTGCTCGCCCAGTCGGCGCTGGGCTATATCGTCCGCTGGTCGGAAGGGGAGTCGATGAGCTTCTTCGGGCTGCAGATCCCGCCCTTGATCGCGCCGATGACGCGGGCGCAGCATGAGACCCTGATGGAGCGGCACAACCAGGTCGGCTGGGCGATCATCGTCATCGCCGCGGGCCACGCGGCGGCCGCGCTCTATCACCATTTCGTGCTGCGCGACCGGGTGCTGGTGCGGATGCTGCCCCGCGGCCGGGTCGATCCGGCCTAGGCGCTCGCCGCCGAGGGCGCCGTCGACCGGCCGGTCCGCTCGAGCTTGCCCCAGCCGACCCAGCGGCCGCGCAGCGCCGCCGTCACCGCGCGGATCACGACCCAGTACATGATCTGGCGGTAGACGAAGCGCTGGGCGATCAGCAGGAAGGCCGGGAAGCGCTTCTGGCGGACGTCCATGCGATAGGCGATCCAGCCGCAGACCATGTCGACGGTGACGAAGGTCAGCCAGAAGGCCGCCATGCGGAAGACGTCGGTCTGGGTCTGGGCCCAGCCGTGCTGCTGCACCTTGCTGATCGTCGAGACGATGCTGAGCAAAAGCGCGAGGTCGATCAGCGGCGAGACGAGCGAGAAGAAGATCTGGAACAGCCAGGCCTGCGGTATGCCGATCAGCGCCAGGCCGCGCGGCCGGCCCTCGCGCAGGATGGCGCGGTGCTTCCACAGGCATTGGAGGGTGCCGAAAGCCCAGCGGAAACGCTGCTTGGCGAGGCCGCGGAGGGTCTGCGGCGATTCCGTCCAGGCGACCGCGTCCGGATCGTTGGCGATTCTCCAGCCCGCTCGCTGGATGGCGATGGTGAGGTCCTGATCCTCCGCCAGCGTATCGAGCGGGAAGCCGCCGACCGCGTCCAGCGCCGCCCGCCGCCAGGCGCCGACCGCGCCCGGCACGACCATGATCGCGTCGAGCCGGGACAAGGCGCGGCGCTCGAGATTCTGCGCCGTCACATATTCCACCGCCTGCCAGCGGGTGACGAGGTTGACGCGGTTGCCGACCTTCGCATTGCCGGCGACGGCGCCGATCTCGGGCCGCGCGAACCAGCGGGCGAGCCTGGCGATCGTCTCCGTCTCGAACTGGGTGTCGGCGTCGAGCGCGACGACGATCTCGCCATGGGCGACGTCGAGGCCGCGGTTGAGCGCATGCGCCTTGCCGCCGTTGGCGAGCCGCAGCAGCTGCACCCGCGGCTCGTGGGCGAAGGCCCGGGCGACGATGTCGCCGGTGCCGTCGCTCGAACCGTCGTCGATCACGATCACTTCGATCTGGGCGCCGCGGCTGGCCAGCACCCGGTGCACCGAGGATTCGATCACCCTCGCTTCGTTATAGGCGGGGATAAGCACCGAGATGAGCTGGTCGGTGGCCTCGGGCGGAACCTCCCGCCGGCCAGTGGCGGCGAGGGCGGTCAGCGACACCGCCCGGACGATGCCGAGCGCGATGGCGACGAAGAAGATGAAGGAGAGCAGGGCCGCCAGCCCCGCCAGCGCCATGAAGACGCCGACATCGGCGCGGACGGCGAGGAGGTCGCTGCCCTCGATCTTCGGCATCACCTGGGCGTTGGAGACGCCGGCGAGCTCCGAGGTGCGGACGAAGCGGAAGCCGCGCGCGCGCAATGCGTCGATCAGCTGCGGCAGCGCTTCCACCGTCTGCGAGCGGTCGCCGCCGCCGTCGTGGAGCAGGACGATGTTGCCGGACCGCTCGACGGTGCCGGCCGCGACTTCGTTGACCGCATTGTCGACGATCGCCTTGACGCCCGGCCGCTGCCAATCCTCGGTGTCGACGTGGAGGCCGACGTTCAGATAGCCGCGCTGCTGCGCCGCCAGAGCCGGGCCCAGCTCGTCCGCGGTCGTCGGCTCGGCGTCGCCGAAGAAGGGCGCGCGGAACAGCCGCATGCCGCGGCCGGTATAGGCCTCGACCAGCCGCTCGGTCGCGTTGAGCTCGAGCGACACTCCCCGCTCGGACAGCAAGGCCATGTTGGGATGGGTGTAGCTGTGATTGCCGAGCTCGTGCCCCTCGGCGACGATCCGATTGAGCAGGCGGGGATGGGAGAGCGCATTCTCGCCGACGACGAAGAAGGTCGCCGGCACGTTTTTCTGCTTGAGGATGTCGAGGATCTTCGGCGTCCAGTCGGCGTCCGGGCCGTCGTCGAAGGTGAGGGCGACGAGGCCGGGGCGGAAGCCGGTCCGGCGGACCACATAAGGCGTCGGCAGCACCTTGTAGGTCTCGCCGCGGATCAGGCCCTTCGCGTCGGCGGCGACGGCGCGGCTGCCGTCGGTCGGAGTCGCTGCGATGCGGAGGATCTCGCCCGATCCCTGAACGTCGGTATTCTTGGTGCTGCGAAGCAGCGTGAGGTCCGGCACCGGCTTGCGAGGGCCGAAGGCGGCGAGATCGGCCCAGACGCCCGGGTCCTCCATGCCCAGCCGCCACAAGGCGACCCCGGACACCCCTTCCAGCCGCGCCGCGCGCAGCTGGTTCCACGCCGTCGCGGCATCGGCCATCCAGACGTGATGGGTCGTTCCATTCTCGTCGTCATAGTCGAAGGTCTGATTGCCGCTGACCGGATCGAAGCGGATCTGCGCCTCGCTGTCATGCGCGGACAGCCACGCTTCCTCGATCGCCTGGCTTTCGGTCGTCCGGCCCTTGGCCCAGTCGAAGCCGTAATTGGCGATCGCGGCGACCGCCTTGTCGGGGCCGATCGCGCGTACCGCCTCGACCATCCGCTGCACGAACCAGGTCTGCGACGCGACGGGGCCGGGATCGCCGGTCGACCAATGCTCGTCGTAGAGCATCAGATAGACCTTGTCGGCGACGCGGCCGTAATCGGCGAGGTTCCAGCCGGAATCGGCGACCGGAACGGTGACGCCGACGCTGAGGCCGCGCGGCGCAAAGGCGCGGCGCACCTCGATCAGGAAGCGCTTGTAATCGGGCTGGGCAGTCGGGGGCAGATCCTCGAAATCGAACACCACGCCGCCGCCGTGGCGGGCGGCGACGAGGCCGCTCACCTGGGCGATCAGGCGCGCTCGCGCCGCGGGCTCGTGGAGCAAGGCCGCGAGGTCCGGCCCGTCCCATGTGCTGTCGTCGACGTTCTGCACCATCGGCAGCACCTGCGGCTTGCGCGGCGCATCGGCGATGATGGTGTCGAACACCTGGTCGGCGACCATTTTGAAATCGTGACGGGGGCCGGTGACGGTCGCGAGGGCGGGCACCACCTGGTCGAGCTCGCCGACATGCTGGCGCAGCGAGGCGCCGCTGGCCTCGTCCCAGGGAACGTAGAAAGCGGAGACGAGCGGGCGGCTGTCATGCGCGCCTCGGGCCGGAGCCGGCGGCAGCCAG
>JAQGLF010000359.1 GCA_028293025.1 Alphaproteobacteria bacterium | reverse complement strand
TGTGGGAAACCCTTACACGGTCGATGGACCGCTTTCCGGCAGCGCCGATACAGCCCGGCTCGTGTATGACGCCGACAGGGAGCTCGTTGGAACCATCGGAGCCGATCCGGACGGCGCCGGCTCTCTCAAAAATCGCGCTGTGCGGGTCACCTACAATACGGACGGCCTCGTCACCAAGGTGGAGCAGGGGACGACTCTCGGGCAGACGGATACGGACTGGGCCGGCTTCTCGTCCCTGCAGGCGGTGGAGACCGACTATGACTCCGCCGATCGCCCGGTGGTGCAGCGCCTGACCTCGGGCGGCACCACCTATGCCCTCGCGCAAACCAGCTATGACGGAGAGGGCCGGCCCGTCTGCGGCGCGCAGCGGATGAACCCGACCTTCTTCACCTCGCTCCCCTCGGATGCCTGCACGCTCGGCACCACGAGCAGCAGCTATGGTCCCGATCGCATCGTAAAGACCACCTACGATGCGGCAGGGCGCGTCACTCTGGTTCAGAGCGCCTATGGCGTTACCGGCGTCCAGAGCGACGACCTCGCCACCACCTACACGAACAATGGCCTAGTCTCGACCGTCACCGATGCCGAAGGCAACAAGACCACCTACGGTTATGACGGCCTGGACCGCCGCACGACGACCTTCTTCCCGAACACCACAAAGGGCGCCGGCACAAGCAGCTCAACCGACTATGAGCAGTTGACCCTCGACGCGAACGGCAACGTCACCTCGCGGCGACTGAGAGACGGCAACAGCATCGGCTATAGCTACGATGCGCTGAACCGGCTAACGTTTAAGGATCTGCCCGGAACCGAGCCCGACGTCACCTACGCCTATGACCTGCTCAACCGCATGACCGGCGCCTCGCAGACTGGCAACAGTCTTTCCTTTAGCTTCGATGCACTCGGCAGAAAGCTCGCCGAAACGGGGCCGCAAGGCACGGTGACGTCCGTCTACGATATTGCCGGCCGCAGAACCCAGCTCACTTGGCCGGACTCCTATTACGTTAATTACGACTATCTCGTCACCGGCGAGGTATCCGCGATTCGGGAGAACGGTGCGACGTCGGGCATCAGCGTGCTCACCACCTATGCCTATGACGGTCTCGGCCGCCGGACGCTCCGCACTTACGGCAACGGCACCACGACTAGCTTTGGTTATGATAGCGCGTCTCGCCTCACCTCGCTCGGCATCGACATCGGCGGCACCAGCTATGATAACAACTATAGCTATGGCTACAACCCATCCGGACAGATCATCCAGGCGACACAATCGAACGACAGCGCCGCCTGGGGCGGTCATGGTTCGGGCAACACGAGCTCGACGACCAACGGGCTCAACCAATTGAGCGCGGTCGGCTCGACCACTCCCACGTACGATAGCAAAGGCAACTTAACCTCCGCCGGCGGCACGACTTACGGCTACAGTTCGGAGAACCTGCTGACCAGCACGACGAGCGGCGTGTCGCTCGCCTACGACCCGGCGATGCGCCTGTATCAGGTCGCTGGAGGCGCTCCTGGAACGCAACGCTTCGTCTATGACGGGGACCGGATCATCGCCGAATATGACGGCTCCAATACGTTCAACCAGCGCTATATCTACGGCCCCGACGAGCCCGCGCCACTCGTGATGTACTGGAACGGCGGTGCCTTGCGCTACTTCGAGAATGGCGACGAGCGGGGATCGATCGTCACCGGCAGCTTCAGCGATGCCAGCGGCGCCGGCTTCAATCACTACGACGAATATGGCAAGCCTGGCACCTACAATGGGAGTTATTTCCAA
The DNA here is from genome assembly GCA_028293025.1 of Alphaproteobacteria bacterium. GTDB lineage: Bacteria > Pseudomonadota > Alphaproteobacteria > Sphingomonadales > Sphingomonadaceae > Allosphingosinicella. The sequence goes on along the minus strand of JAQGLF010000359.1, from coordinate 7,058 downwards.
TATACAGGGCAGCTCTATCTACCGGAGTTGGGCCTCTATTATTACAAGGCCCGCATGTACGCCTCCGGCCTCGGACGATTCATGCAGACAGATCCGATCGGCTACGGAGCTGGCATGAACGTGTATGCCTATACTGGGGGAGATCCAGAAAATAACACAGATCCCGCCGGGTTAGATATGCATCATATGGTTTGTAAAGATGACTGTGGAGCAAGTGGGCTCGTTCCTGGAATGACCACAGGGAGCCGAATCTATACCCCCGGTGACTTTATTTGTGGCTCGTGTAGCGGGAGCAGTACAGCCAGCATAACGGGAGGTACCCCTACAAACGGTGATAGGGGCGGCGGTGGCACAGGCGCAGGTGCCAACGGCAGCTGGTGGGTGCATCGAACCGAGTATTCTGACCACACTTTCCAGGATGGTCAGCCCTATTGGAGAAGTGACGGCCTCTTTCTGGCCGATTGGTTAAATGGAATGCCGACCTTCGGTGGCCAGCCTAGCATAGGTCAAGCGCGGGGATTTTTCAGTTCCGGCAGAATCGTTTCGCGTCTTCCGGGTGGTTTTGCAGAAGCGCTGGCCGCTACTGATACGATAGCCGGCCTCAACAACATTCCTCTGCTTTCAAGCCTTCCCGTAGGCGTTGTGTCTACCACACTCGGGAGTTTCTTCAGCGTCTTTCCCGTGCTGCTTGGACAAGACTGGTACACCAACAGGAATCCCGTGAGTGGATTTATTAATGTTTGGCATTCTCCCGACGGGCTGAATATGCGTTTCCACGGACCCGAGATTAACGTTGACATCCCTCCGGGATTCCTTCTTCCAAATGGCCGATCGACCATGTGGGAAACCGTTCACTTCGGAGGCCGGTAGTGTCCGTAATTCTGTCGGTCTGGGGAGTGCCTTTCATGGGCCCCACCTTTGTGGACAGGATAGATGTAGCGGGGTATTTCCCTCTACCCGGATTTTCCCTCGCCTGGGGATCGGCCACGGGTTTGGCCATTCATTCCGGCAGTCAGATCGTCACGCTGTCCAGCCAGTGCTCTGACAATCTTCAAGGCAACGCTACGAATAACGTGAATGCCGAGGAGGGATGGCATGTCGAAATTCATAAAGCATCTGAGTACTCTGGATCCGGATACACATTCCTGTCAGAGATCATAGCACTTGAGTACGACAATGTGACGTTAGAGGGCTCGGTATTTCTGGGCAATGAGGGTGTAACGTCGAACTTACGCGCGCATATTAAGTGCGGCCAAGAGACTATTGCCGTTGTCGAGACGGTCGGCGGTAGGCTTCTTCATATAAGAGCGGCGCCGTAGCACAAATACCTGGAAACTGATTCCGTTATCGGACAGGGATACTAATTGAAACGATGACGCGAACGTTACTCATCGTCGGCCTCGTGCTCGGGAGTATTCTGCTGATTAGCGGATGGATGTTGTGGTGGCCGAGTGGGCCCACACTCACAGTCACCGCGGCCCAAGAGGGTTACGGGTGTCGCCTTTCCACGGCTGGCAGGCGCGTTACGAGCGAGGGGCTGCTGGAAATTGCGCGGAGCTGGCCCAGTCGTAGAGCGACGCTAACCTCCCACAAAGGTACAGCGTACAAGTGCATCGGCGTTGTAATTTTTGTCCTACAGCGGGCAGGATTTTCCAAAGTGGATATAATGGTCGAGGGGACAATCCCGGCGCGCAATACCTCAATCCGCAATTCCGTGGTCAGTTCCGAGGCCACGACACGTATTGGCTTACCATTTCTGCACACCTGACTGAACGCTGCTGCTCCGCAGGCTCTATCCCACCTCCCGCGCCAGCTCCTCGAACAAAGGCTGCACCGCGGTCAGCCGCTCTTTCTCCTCGGCCAGGATGGCGCGGAAGATGTCGCGCTTCAGCGTCGCGACCAGTCCCGGCGCCAAATGCATTCCCTCCGGCAGCGCCGACACGACGATGTCGACCAGCCGGTCGGCGCCGTGGAGGCGGCCCCAGAGATAGTCGTTCTCGCGATAGGCGCGGCTGAAGAAGGCGCCGAAGCTGTTGAACTGGATGCCCTTGAGCGTCGCCGCGGACCCGCCCTCGCGGATCGCCGTCGCATCCTCGGGCGAGATGCGGTCGACCTTGACCGGGTCGAACTCGTCCAGCCCCTCGCCCTGGAGCAAGGGGAGGGTGGCGATGTCGTAGAAGGGGAAGCCGAGATAGGCGAGGATCAGCGATCGCCGCTCCGCCTTCGGGAATTCGGCGAGGATCCCGGCCATCCTTTCGTCCGCCGCGTCGTCGATGCGCTTGAGGTCGAGCAGCGCCGCCAGCGCCTCCAGCGCCCGCTCGGGCGCCGCCTCGGGGTCGGCAAAGGCGGGCGACGCGGCGGCGCCCTCGGCCGCGGCCTGATAGCGGGCGAGGAAGTCGTAGGCCGCTTCGCGGGCGCCGCGGAGCGCCTGGCGCGGCGCGTCGTCGGGCTCCTCCATCGCCGACAGGCGGCGGGTGAGGAAGCGCAGCCGCCGCACCCGGTAGGAGAGGTCGAAGCTGCGCAGGAACAGGATCATCTCCGGCGTCGCGCCCGCCGAAGCGACCATGTTCGGGTCGGTCAGTCCGCGCGCGCGCACCGCGTCCCATATTTTCTGGCGCAGCCGCTCGTGGCGTGCGCGGTCGCCCTCGCCGGAGAGGCGGAACAAAGCGTCGGCGATCTCCTCGACCACGTTGGAGAGCTTGAGCTGGCCGTAGCCGGCATAAGCGAAGCCGGCGCCGCGGGCGGCGAGCAGGTGCGCCCTTGCGCGCCAGCCGGCGAGCCGCTTCGCGGTTGGGCGGAGCAGGAAGATGGTCGTCCCGAACGCCCGCTCGATCGCCGCCTCCACCTCCGGCCGCATCGCCTCGACGATCCGGGTCAGCCGGCGGATGCGCGCCGAACGGCCCTCGATCGCTTCGAGATTGTCGCGGATCGGCTGCTCGCGCGGGATGTCGGAGAGGGCGCCGAAGATGGTGGCAAAGAAGCCCGGTGGCTCCTGTCTGCCCGATTCGGCGGACCGCATCGCCCGCGCGCCCGGTTTGGGATCGATATAGACGAAGCGGCGGTCGACCTCGCGCCGCGCCGGCCGCCGCCGCAGCGCCGCGATGGCGGGCCGGAACGGCGCGTTGGCGAGCACCGATCCGTCGATCAGCACCGCCGATTCGGCGTCGCCGATCGCGGCGTGGCGCGGCAGGACGCGGGCGAGGAAGGTCTCGCGCCCCGGCCAGCTTCGATGCTGCTTCGCCAGCACCGCGTCGAGCTCGCCCGCCTGGAAAGGCGGGAAGGCGCCCGGGAAGCTCGCCGTCGCCCGGGCGGCGAAGACCAGGTCCGTCTGCTCCGCCAGCCGGCATTCCACCCCCGCTTCCTTGCGGAAGGAGAGGGTGATCCGATGCTCGCGCTCGGTGACCTCGGGCGGCGAGTGGAGCCGCAGCCGCTCGGGATGGCCGTGGAAATCGGTGACGGTGACGAACAGGTCGAGCGGCTGGTAGGCGGGCAGCAAAGGCGGCCCCGCCGGCCCCGCCGCCATCGCATCGAACGCGCCGAGCAGCAATTCGGTGAAGCCGGAGCCGCTGAACGGCGGCGCGAACCAGCGCGCGCGCAGGAAATTGGCGAGCTTGGTCCGCACCTCCTCGCGATGCGCCGGCTCGACGGTCCGGTCGACCGTGTCGCCGCGCCGCGCCATCGCCCAGGCGAAGGGCATGGCGGCCGCCGCCTTGGCGAAGCGGGAGACGGCGCTGACGCCGGGGTCGATCAGCCGGTCGACGTCGGCCACTTCGAGCCAGAGGTCGGTCAAAGGCTCGAGCGAGCGGCCGGTGGCGATTGCGTCGGCGAGGAAGATGGCGTTGATGCCGCCGGCGCTGGCGCCGGTGAGGATGTCGACGAGCACGCGCAGCTCGAGCCCGCATTGGTCGGCCATCGCCTGGAGCAGGCGGCGATAGACCGCCTCGCTGCCCCCGCTTTCCGGCTCGCGGGCGTGGAAGGCGCGGCTGGCCCGGGCGAGCCGCCACACCTCCTTGGTGATGCCGTGCATGTAGACGGCGAGGCTGATGCCGCCGTAGCAGATCAGCGCCAGCCGCAATTCCTTCTCACGCATGGGACGCCCGTGACAGCGCGCGCTCCCGCTGTCGAGCCGCTAGGAAGGTTTCACTCCGTTCGGCTCGACTCGGCCCGGCAAGGTTTCGAGTCGCCGCGACTCGCGGGACTCCTTCGGAATCGACCGTTACGCCCCCGATCAACGGAGGCAGCGGGGCTTTTTCACCATGATCGACCGGATGCGCCGCAGGGGCATGACTCGCATCGTCACGCTGACGCTCGTCGGATTGATGAGCGCCGCGCCGGCCCAGGCGGCCGACCTTGCCGGCACGCCGCGCCTGCAGAGCCTCGAGCAGGCGGTCGCGCAGTCGTTCGACGACAGCGTCACCGCGGCGCCGGCGCCAGAGGCGGCGCCGCAAAGCTTCGAGGCGGTGGGGCAGGGCGAGGCCAGCTATTACGGTGCCGAATTGGCCGGCAACCGCACCGCCAGCGGCGAGCGCTTCAATCCCCGGGCCTTCACCTGCGCGCACCGCTCGCTGCCGCTCGGCACGATGCTGCGCGTCACCAATCTCGCCAACGGCCGCTCCGTGCTGGTCCGGGTCAACGACCGCGGCCCGTTCGCGCGCAGCCGCATCCTCGACATGTCGCTCGCCGCCGCGCGCGACATCGACATGGTCCGCGCCGGCAAGGCTCGGGTCCGGTTGGAAGTCATCCGCAACATCGCCTGATTTGGCAGGTGATCCCGCATCTGTTCCCCGGCGAAAGCCGGGGTCCAGCCCCACGGCCGATCCGGACCCCGGCTTTCGCCGGGGAACAGCTAGCGCTTCGCCGGGGATGGGCCGAGGGTGCCGCTTCCCCGCCTTTCGCGGTCACTCCGTTTGTCGTTTCGTCGAAAGCGCCTTTCCAACCCGGCACTTAAGGCGTAGAGGCGCCGCACTGTCACTGGGGTGGGATTTGCCAACATGATCAAGAAGATAGCTCTTTGCGGGGCGGCCGTCGCCGCGCTCGCCGCCGGCGCAATGCCGGTCCTTTCGAAGCCGGTCACGCGCGCCGCGGCGCCCGCGGCCAGCGCCGCCGCCAGGCCGCAGCTCGGCACCTGGGGCGTCGATCTTGCCGGCATGGACAAGAGCGTCAACCCGGGCGACAGCTTCTACAATTTCGTCAACGGGACCTGGGACCGGAACACCCAGATCCCGGCCGACAAGGCCAGCTGGGGCGGCTTCGGCGTGCTGCGCGACCTCTCCGACACGCGCACCCGCACGATCATCGAGGAAGCTGCCGCGCGCCACGGTGCCCCCGGCACCACCGAGCAGAAGGTCGGCGACCTCTATGCCAGCTTCATGGACGAGGGAGCGATCGAGGCGAAGGGCATCACGCCGCTGAAGCCGTTCCTGGACCAGATCGACGCGATCCGGAATCCGACCGACCTCGCCCGCTTCTTCGGCCAGGCGAACCGGGTCGGCATCGCCAGCCCGTTCAACGCCGGCATCGAGCAGGATCTGAAGGACAATAGCCGCTATGCGGTCTATCTCGGCCAGGGCGGCATCGGCCTGCCCGACCGCGATTATTATCTCGACGACAAGAATCCGAAATTCGCCGAGGCCCGGACCAAATATCAGCAGCATGTCGCCAACATGCTGCGGCTCGCCGGCATCTCCGATCCCGAGGCGCGTGCCCAGCGCATCTACGATCTCGAGAAGAAGATCGCGACCGCGCACTGGACCCGCGTCCAGTCGCGCCAGATCGACAAGCTCTACAATCCGATGACGCCGGCGCAGATGGCGGCGAACATGCCGGGCTTCGACTTCCCGGCCTTTCTCGAATCGGCCGGCCTCAACGGCCAGCCGCAGATGATCGTCGCCAATCCGAGCGCGCTCGCCGGCGCGGCGACCTTGGTCCAGTCGGAGCCGCTCCAGAGCTGGAAGGACTATCTCACTTTCCACACCATCGCCGCTTCGGCCGGCATGCTGCCCAAGGCCTTCGTCGACGAGAGCTTCGCGTTCAACGGCAAGGTCCTGTCGGGCGTGCCGCAGCTCAAGGACCGCTGGAAGCGCGGCGTCGACCTGGTCGGCGGCTCGATGGGCGAGGCCGTCGGCCAGCTCTACGTGGCGCGCTACTTCCCGCCGGAGGCCAAGGCCAAGGCGGACGAGCTCGTCCAGAATCTGATCGCATCGATGGACCGCCACCTTGCCGCGCTGCAGTGGATGGCGCCGGAGACCAAGGCCAAGGCGCGGGCCAAGCTCGCCGCCTTCACGCCGAAGATCGGCTATCCGGACAAGTGGCGCGATTATTCGGCGCTCCAGATCGTCCCGGGCGACGCGCTCGGCAACGGCCTTCGCGCCCGCGCCTTCGAATATCAGCGCAACCTCGACAAGATGGGCAAGCCGGTCGACCGCACCGAGTGGGGAATGACTCCGCAGACGGTCAACGCCTATGCCAATCCCCTGCTCAACGAAGTGGTGTTCCCGGCCGCGATCCTGCAGCCGCCGTTCTTCGATCCCAATGCCGATGCGGCGGTCAATTACGGCGCCATCGGCGCGGTGATCGGCCATGAGATCAGCCATCATTTCGACGATCAGGGCCGCAAGTTCGACAAGACCGGCAACCTCGCCGACTGGTGGTCGGCGCAGGACATCAGCCGCTTCCAGGCGATGACCGGCAAGGTGGTGGCGCAATATGGCGGCTACGAGCCGATCGCCGGCAGCCACGTCAACGGCGAGCTGACCCTGGGCGAGAACATGGCCGATCTGGCCGGCCTCGCCATCGCCTATGACGCCTACAAGATGTCGCTGCACGGCAAGCCGGACAAGGTGATCGGCGGCTATACCGGCGACCAGCGCTTCTTCCTCGGCTTCGGCCAGGTGTGGCGGACCAAGATGCGCGAAGCGGCGCTGCAGCAGCAGCTCACGACCGACCCGCACACGCCGGGCATGTACCGCCCGAACGTCGTGCGCAACTTCGACGCATGGTACAAGGCGTTCAACGTTCGCGACGGAAAGCTCTACCTCCCCCCTGAACAGCGCATCAGG
>JAQGLF010000375.1 GCA_028293025.1 Alphaproteobacteria bacterium | reverse complement strand
AGGGTGACGACGATGTTCCAGCGGTCCATCTGGCCCTGATTGATCTGCTGGGTGCCGTGATAGAGGCCGGTCGTGTCGCCGAGCCCGACCGTGTTGGTGGTCGCGAACAGGCGGAAATAGGGGTGCGGCCGGATCACCCGGTTCTGGTCGAGCAAGGTGAGCTTGCCCTCGGTCTCCAGCACGCGCTGGATGACGAACATCACGTCGGGCCGGCCGGCATCATATTCGTCGAAGACCAGGGCCGTCGGCGTCTGCAACGCCCAGGGGAGGAGCCCTTCGCGAAACTCGGTCACCTGCTGCCCGTCCCTCAGCACGATCGCATCGCGGCCGATCAGGTCGATGCGGCTGATATGGGCGTCGAGGTTGATGCGGATGAGCGGCCAGTTGAGGCGGGCGGCGACCTGCTCGATATGGGTCGACTTGCCGGTGCCGTGATAGCCCTGGATCATCACCCGGCGATTCTTGCCGAAGCCGGCGCAGATGGCGAGGGTCGTGTCCGGATCGAACACGTAAGCGGGATCGAGGTCCGGCACCCGCTCGTCCGCTTCCGAGAAAGCGGGGATCTCCATGTCGCTGTCGATGCCGAACAGGTCGCGCACCTTCACGACCTTGTCGGGCGTGTCCATGACGACGGCGCCGCGGCTGGCGGGGTTGGCGTTGGCGAGGTCGGTCATCTTCGGGAATTGCCTGCTGGGAAGAAGGCTTCCCCCCATGCCCATAAGCGGCTGCGGGGTAAAGTTCGAACTTGGCCGGCGATCAGGCGAAAGCGGGGCGGGACTTGAGCTGCGTATAGGCGTGGATCACGGCCTGAAGCGCCTTCTCGTGGCTGCGGTCGCCGCCGTTGCGGTCGGGATGATAGAGGCGGACGAGCTCGGCATAGCGCCGGCGGAGCGCCCGCCGGTCGGCGTCGACGCCGAGGCCGAGCACGCTCAGCGAGACGCGGTCATCGCGGTTCAGCTCCCGCCCGTCGGTGCGGGGCACCGCATCCGCCTGCCGGCGGAAGCGGGTGCCGATCGCATCGAGGGGATCGGCGAAATCCGCCCAGCGCGGCGGCGCATCGGCGCCGGCGCCGGTGAAGGCGCGAGTCTCCCGGTCCCAGCCGCCATAGGGATTTTGCGCCTCGGAAATCTCGTCCGGGCTCATCCCCGCGAAATAATTATAGCCAAGGTTGAACGCCCGGACATGGTCGAGGCAGAGCCAGCGCCAGTCGCCCGGACCGTCGAAGCCGGCGCGGCGGCCGCCACCTGATTCTTTGGCGTCGGGCGGGGCGCGGAACTCGCCGGGCGCGATGCATCCGGGATGGGCGCAGGGCGCCTCGCCCCGCTCGACCCGCCCGTGAAACCGCGTCTGCCTGTTGCCCGAACTCGCCACAGCCTGCCCTTCGCAGCCAAAGCATCTATATAGAGCGGATGACCGCTTCTTTCACCGGCCGACTGACCGACGAAATCACCAAACGCCTCGAAAAGGCGCTCGCTCCAACGCATCTCGAAGTGACCAATGACAGCGACCGCCACCGCGGCCATGCCGGCCATGACGGCAGCGGCGAAAGCCACTTCACCGTAGCGATCGAGTCGCAGCTCTTCATCGGCATGAGCCGCCTCGAGCGCCAGCGGAAGGTGAATGCGGCGCTGGGCGATCTGATGAGAGACCGGATCCATGCTTTGGCAATAAAGGCGCGGGCGCCGGGTGAGAGCTGAGCCTCAATCGGCGAAGTCGAGCTCATATTGTGCCGGCGGCAGGAGATTCCAGCTGCCGACGATGCGGTGGACGGTGCGGCCGACCCAGCTTTCAATCAGCACGATGCGGTCAGCGAACCATCCAATCGGCCGGATCGTCCTCCGGTCGGGGAACCGCGGGCCATAACCCAGCGTGACGTGCGGCCGGAAATTCCGGGGGCGCCTGATTTCGATTCCGTGGCGGGCGAGGGTGTCGAAAAGATCGGACTGAAGCGCTCTCAGACTTGCGTGTCTTCCGGCGGGCAACAGCATCGCGATTCCGTCTGCGGCGACCACTCGGCCGAGCGCGACGGGGCAGGCCTGGAGCGAATGATCCGAGAGCAGCGCCTTTGCGGAGGCGGGCACGCGCTCGTCCGGGCGCGGCAGTTCGGCGAGGATGCCGAGCGTCATATGAATTCGATCATTGCTCACTTGCGACTGCAGTGCGCCGAGCGAATCCCGCACCTGCCCGATGCGCGCCGCCGTGGACGGTTCGGGCCGAAGCGCGAGAAAGTAGCGGATGAAGGAAGCGGCGTTCATGATGATCTCCTTGCTGCGCGAGAACGACTCGCAGCTTGAGAACATATCACGAACAACCTGTGTGCTGGAGTCCCTCATCGCCACCGCTGAGTACCGGGGGCGATGGCGACGAACGGCAAGGCTCCGAGAGGCGGAGAAACTGCCGTGACGGCAACCGATCAGAGCATGCTCTACTCGATCAGCCGCCGCAGCGGACGTCGCCCGATCCCATCTTGTGGATGGCGCATTTGGCGGTGCCGGCGAGCGTGACGTCGCCCGAGCCCATCACCGACACGTCGGCCGTCTGCGTCGCGCGGGCGGTGATGTCGCCCGAGCCGAGGACCGAGACGGTGGCGTCGCCGATCTCGAAGCCGCCGGCGACGACGTCGCCCGAGCCGGCGACCGAAATCGTCGCCTTCTGCGCCTTGCCGGCGGCATTGATGTCGCCCGAGCCGGCGATCGAGAAGCGCGCTTCGCCGACCTCGAGGCTGGCGAGGTGCATGTCGCCCGAGCCGCCGATCGAGGCGTTGAAGTCGTTGCCGGTCACCTTGTCGATCTTCATGTCGCCCGACCCGGCGATGGCGGCGGCCGTCAGCGACGGCGCGCTGACGTAGATGGTGACCCGATGGTGACGACCGCCGCCGCCGAAATGCCAGGACCATCCCTGGTCGCGCTTGGTGCCGATGGTCAGCTCACCGTTCACGACCTTGATGTCGAGCCGGTCGATCTCGGCCTGGGCGCCTTCCGCGCGCACCGACGGCGCGCCGCCCACCGTCACCACCACGTCGTGCGAGCCGGCCAGCGATACCTTCTGAAAGGCGCCGACCTGGAAGTCGCGGCGGACATTCTGGTGATGGCCCTGATCCTCGCTGGCGTCGGCATGGCAGGCCCCCAGCAGCAGGATCGCCGTCAATGACAAGGCTGCGCGCATTCTGTTTCTCCCCAAGTGTGTTGCCTGTCTAATACACATCGGCGAGAGCAGGCGCAATATGGAAAAGGCGGCCCCTTTTCGGGACCGCCTTTCAGCAGCTTCCGCCGGAGCGGAGGCGCTTGAGCGTTCAGCTCACTTTTCGAGGATCTTGTCCCGGTTGTAGATCGCCGCCGCCTTGTTCAGGATCTCGAGGATCTTCTGGAGCGCGGTCGGCTCGTCGACCTGCTCCATCGCCGCCAGCTCGCGGGCGAGGCGACTGGAGGCGGCTTCGAAAATCTGCCGTTCCGAATAGCTCTGCTCGGGCTGGTCGTCGGCGCGGAACAGGTCGCGGGTCACCTCGGCGATCGACACGAGGTCGCCCGAGTTGATCTTCGCTTCATATTCCTGGGCGCGGCGCGACCACATGGTGCGCTTCACCTTCGGCTTGCCCTTCAGGGTGGCGAGCGCCTCCTGCATCGTCTTGTCGGACGACAGCTTGCGCATGCCGACGCTCTCCGCCTTGTTGGTGGGGACCCGGAGAGTCATCTTCTCTTTTTCGAACCGCAGCACATAGAGTTCGAGCTGCATGCCTGCGATGTCGGTGCTCTGCAGTTCGACCACCCGGCCGACGCCGTGCTTGGGGTAAACCACATAATCGCCAACGTCGAAGCTCAACGCTTTCGCTGCCATTTATTCGACCTTCCTATGGAAACAGCCGCTTGTGCGTGCCAGATCGCGTCCACCCCGCGCTTCCGTGCTACGATTTGCGGCGATTCTTGCTAGACCACCTATGCGGGATGCGCTCCGCATCCGCTTCGATGGAGCGCTTATAGCGCAAAAGGTCCGGAAAAGCTACCCTTTTGGACGCCTTGCCGAAGCAGCCCGCATTGGGCCGGGGCGCGCCTCAGGCCGGAACCAGGATCGTGTCGACGGGCTCGGGCAGCAGGTCCGGATAGTCGAGCGTATAATGGAGGCCGCGGCTTTCCTTCCGCGCCAGCGCCGAGCGGACGATCAGCTCGGCGACGACGACCAGGTTCCTCAGCTCGACGAGATCCGGCGTCACCCGGAAGTGGCCGTAATAATCCTCCGTCTCCTGCTTCAGCAGATTGATCCGGTTCAGCGCCCGTTCGAGGCGCTTGGTGGTGCGGACGATGCCGACATAATCCCACATGAACCGCCTGATCTCGCGCCAATTGTGGTGGACGACGACCTCCTCGTCCGAGTGGCGCACCCGGCTCTCGTCCCAGGGACGGACGGGCGGCGGCTTCGGCCAGTGCGTCCAGGCGCGATTGATCGCCTCGGCCGCGGCGACACCGAAGACCAGGCATTCGAGCACCGAATTGGAGGCGAGGCGGTTGGCGCCGTGGAGGCCCGACTGGGTCACTTCGCCGGCGGCATAGAGGCCGGCCAAATCGGTACCGCCGTCGAGGCCCACCAGCACGCCGCCGCAGGTATAATGGGCGGCGGGGACCACCGGGATCGGCTCCCGGGTGATGTCGATGCCGATGTCGGGGGCGGCGAGGCGGGCGGCGATGGTCGGGAAGTGGGCGCGGACGAAATCCGGGTCGCGGTGGCTGATGTCGAGATGGACGTAATCGAGGCCCAGCCGCTTCAATTCATGGTCGATGGCGCGGGCGACGATGTCGCGCGGCGCCAGCTCCTCGCGCGGATCGAAGCGCTTCATGAAGCGGCGGCCACCCCCGCTGCCATGGCCCGGGATCTTCAGCCTGGCGCCCTCGCCGCGCATCGCCTCGGTGATCAGGAAGTTCTTGACCTCGGGATCGTAGAGGCAGGTGGGGTGGAACTGGTTGAACTCCATGTTCGACACGCGGCAGCCCGCCCGCCAGGCCATGGCGATGCCGTCCCCGGTCGAGCCCTTCGGGTTGGTCGAATAGAGCCAGGCCCGGCTCGCGCCGCCGGTGGCGAGGATGGTGGCACGCGACGTGAAGGTCTCCACCCGGCCGGTCACGCGGTCGACCGCATAGATCCCCCAAACCCGCTTCCCGCCGGCTCCGCCCGCGGCGTGGCGGTCCGTGACCAGGTCGATCGCGACCATGTCCGGGATGAGGTGGATGTTGGGATGGGCGGCGGCGGCGGTCTCGAGCGCCTGCTGCACCGCCCAGCCGGTCGCATCGGCGACATGGACGATGCGCCGGTGGCTGTGGCCGCCCTCGCGGGTGAGGTGCCAGGGTGCTTCTTCGCCGCGGTCGAACGGCACGCCGAGCGCCGCCAGCCGCTCGATCGCGGCGGGCGCGGCGCCGACGACGAATTCCACCGTCTCGCGCCGGTTGAGGCCGGCGCCGGCGACGATCGTGTCCTCGACATGGCTCTCGAACGTGTCGCCCGGCTCGAGCACCGCGGCGATGCCACCCTGCGCCCAGGCGGTCGAGCCGGAGGACAAAGCCCCCTTGGCCAGCACCGCGACCTTCAGCCCGGGCGCCAGGGTCAGCGCCGCGCTCAGCCCCGCCGCCCCGGAGCCGATGATGACGACGTCGAAAGCGCGCGCTTCGCTCACGCTGCCCCCTCAGCCATTCGCGTTCGCCGCCCTCGTCAGGTTCAGGAACACGTCCTCGAGATCCGCCTCGCGGGTAGAGACGTCGACGATGCCGAGCCCGTCGCGCTGCAGCGCCGCCAGCACCTCGCCGGCATTCACCTTGTCCTTGCGATAGGTGA
>JAQGLF010000301.1 GCA_028293025.1 Alphaproteobacteria bacterium | reverse complement strand
GCCTCCGCCTGGCCGCGCTCCTCGGCCTGGACGCCGGGAAAGGCGCCGGCGGTGTCGACGAGGGTGACGACGGGCAGGCCGAAGCGGTCGGCGAGCTGCATCAGCCGCACCGCCTTGCGATAGCCCTCCGGCCTCGCCATTCCGAAATTGTGGCGCAGGCGGCTCGCCGTGTCGTCGCCTTTCTCGTGGCCGATGACCACGATCCGGCGCCCGCCGAGGCGGCCGAGGCCGCCGACGATCGCCGCATCCTCGCCGAAATTGCGGTCGCCGGCGAGCGGGATGAAATCCTCGACCAGAGCGGCGACATAATCCTTGAGGTGCGGCCGGTCGGGATGGCGGGCGACCTGAGTCTTCTGCCACGGCGTCAGCCTCGCATAGGTGTCGCGCAGCAGCCGGTCGGACTTGGCCTCGAGCCGGCCGATCTCGGCATCGATGTTGAGGTCGCTGCCCTCCGCCGTCTCGCGCAGCTCCTCGATGCGCGATTCTAGCTCGGCGATCGATTTTTCGAAGTCGAGGAAGCTGGCCATGAGCCGGCGCGGGTTAGGCGGGACGCCGGCCGACGTCAACGCGCCCCGGATCGGCGAGCGGATGGCGGCTGTTGACCAGATCGATCAGCCGGCGGCTGTCGACATGGGTGTAGATCTGGGTGGTGGCGATGTCGGCATGGCCGAGCAGGAGCTGGAGCGCGCGCAGGTCGGCGCCGCCTTCGAGCAAATGGGTGGCGAAGGCGTGGCGGAGAACATGCGGGCTGATCCGCTCGGGCGGAATGCCGGCGGCTCCGGCGAGCTCGCGGATCAGCTGGAAGAGCCGCACCCGGCTCAAATGCTTCTTCCCGGAGGGGAAGAGCCAGAGCGAATCGCGCGGCACCAGGGCGCCCCAATCGGCGACGGCGGCGCGGGCGCGGTCGGAGATCGGCACCAGCCTCTCCTTGTCGCCCTTGCCGCGTAGGATCAGGAAGGGCTGGTCCGGCCGGAGCGCGTGGCGCGGCAGCGAGACCAATTCGGTCGCGCGCAGCCCGGAGCCGTAGAGAAGCTCGACCAGAGCGGAGAGCCGCAGGGCCGGCGGCCCCGGCTCCTCGCGCCGGCGCCGCTCGATCTCGGCAAAAAGGGCGTCGACTGCGCGGTGGTCGAGCACCTTGGGAAGCGTCCGCCCTCCGGCGGGGCGGGGGAGGGCGGCCGACGGGTCGTCGGCGCGCAGGCCCTCGTCCTGGAGGAAGCCGTAGAAGCGGCGGAGCGCGGCCGCTTTCCGCGCCACGGTCGCGCGCTTCAGCGGCAGCCAGGCTTCGGACAGCCGGTTCAGCGCGTCCTTCCCGGCCGAGGACAGGCGTCCGTCGAGGATCTCCGAAGCGCCGCGCAGGTCGCGCTCATAAGCGAGGAGGGTGTTGGCCGCGGCGCCGGCCTCGGCCGCCATCATCTCGAGGAAGGCGGGGATGAGCTGCCCGTCCTCGCGCAGGTCGGTCACAGCCGGCTCATCGCCTCGGCGGCGATCATCCTCGCTTCATATTCGTGGCCGACGCGGCGGAGCGCGGAGACGATCTGATAGAGATGCTCGGGCGGCACGCCGCGCCAGCTCGGCGTCTGCATGCCGATGCCGGCGAGCAGGGCGACGGTCCCGACCTGGCGGTTGCGCGCGGCCGCCTCGATCATCGCTTCCCAGCGCGTGGTGGGACTGGGGTTGACGCCGTAAGCCGCCGGATCGGGGAGCCGCCCGAGCCCGGCGAGGGCCGCGACCAGCAATTTGCCCTTCTCGCTGTCGGCGCCCTTGACGAAAGTGCGGACGCGGCCGGCGCCGACGTCGACGCTCGGGCGCGCGGAGCCGACGGCGAGGATCGACCAGGCCCGGTCGTCGCTTTGGCCGTCGACGATCCCGCCCCAGCGCGCCGCCGGCTGATCGAGCCCCGCCGTCATCATCGAGGCAACGAGATCGGCAATGCGGTCGCCATAAGCGTCGGAAGGCGGGATACGGGCGGCGGCGGTGGCGGTGAGGATCAGCCGCGCGTGGCGGTCGACGGGGTTCCTGGCCTCGTCCCAGAGGCCGTGCATCGCGTCGACTCGGGCCTTGTAATCGCCGACATAGGCCTTGCGCAGGCGGCCGCCGACCGTGGCTTCGAGATCGGAGGGGTCGGTGTCGTCGGCCAGCGCGCTGTACATCTCGACCAAAGCCGCGCTCGAGAACACGCCGAGCGAGGCGGCGATCTGCGCCGCTTCGACCCGCTGGTCGAGCGGGATCATCGGCGCGCGCGCCTCCCAGGCCCAGACCTGCGGCCCGACCCCGCTCATCAGAGTGTCGGGGATCCTGAGTCCGGTGGCGCTGGCCATGCCGAAGCGCCAGCTGTTGACCGAATCCACCCCGTCCCACTGGATGGCGACGGCGCGGCTTGTGTTGAGGCCGGCGCCGATCACCTTTTCGGCGAGCAACAGGTCGATGCCGCCGGCGCCGCTCTGGCCGCGTGCCTGGTCGATGAGCTGGCTGGCGCGGGCGGAATCGCCCTGCAGCGCCGCGCACATCGCATCGGCGAGCGGCCAGACCGGCTCGTCCGAGACCGCGCGGCCCGGCGTCACCAGGGGACAAAGAGCGGCCGGGTCGGCGGTCGCCAGCGCCGTCTGCACGGCAACGGTGAACATGCGCGGCGTGAACTGGTCGACGTCGACCGACTGGACGAGGATGCGGGCGGCGTCGGCCTCCCCCATGCGCAGGAGCAGCCAGGCGCGCTCGGCGACCCAGTCGACCTGATTGACGTTGGACGGCGCCGGGATTTGCGACAGCAGGGCGCGGCGGAGCAGCATCGATTCCCACCGCGACGGCAAGGGCGCGTCGAGCCGGCGCATCAGAGCGGCGAGGAACAGGCCGTTGGCATTGCCGAACTCGCTGCGGCCGAGGCCCCAGTTTTCCGGCGTCAGCGGGCCGACGATGTCGGTCGGGCGCCGCGCGGAATCGGGGATCTCGATCGCCGGCGGCCGCTGATTCTGGCTGAGATCCTGGAGATCGGTCGCGTCGGGATTCTCGACCGCGGGCTCGTCGCTGGTGACGGTGGTCGGCGCGCCCGTCGCCGCCTGCGGCGCAGTCGCGCCGGCGGACGGTGCGGCGGGTGCGCCAGATGCCGGCGCGGCTTGTGTCGTTGAAGGCCCGGTGGGGGCAGCGGGAGGGGGCGGGGCGGGGCGCTCGGCCGGTGCCTTCCTGGGGACGTTGCTGCTGTCGCCGAAGCCGGGCGGCAGAATCGACTGCGGCGCCTTGTCGCGCTGTCCGAAGGCGGGGAGGGCGATGGCCAGCGCCGCGCCGCCGGCGAGAAGCAGAAGGCTAGTGCGCCAGCGCTTCATTGGTCACGTCCTGCTCGACCCGCTGCTGCGGAACCTCGGCGTTCCGCATGCTGAGCCAGACCAGGAAGGCGATCAGCAGGACGAGCAGGATCAGGAGGATGATCGGGGCCCGCGATTTGCGGCGGCCGGGAGGCGGGGAAATACGCATGGCGCGCCTTTTGCCCCACGAAGCGGGCCTATGTATAGCCCCCGGAAGCATGGAACAGGCATCTGCCGCATCCGAACGAAGCATCGTCCTCGTCGGCCTGATGGGGGCGGGCAAGACGACCGTCGGCCGCCGCCTGGCGAAGCGCCTCGATCTTCCCTTCGTCGATTCGGACGAGGAGATCGAGAAAGCGGCCGACCGGAAAATCTCCGAGATTTTCGAGCGCTTCGGCGAGGCGAGCTTCCGCGACGGCGAAAGACGGGTGGTGCGGCGCCTGATCGAAGGTCCGCCGAAAGTGATCGCGACCGGCGGCGGCGCCTTCGTCGACGCCGAGACCCGCGCTTTGATCCTCGAACAGTGCGTCGCGATCTGGCTCCAGGCGGACCCGGAGATGCTGGCGGAGCGGGTGGCGCGGCGGCCGACGCGGCCGCTGCTCAAGGACCGCGATGCCCTCGCTACCCTTCGCGACCTCGGCACCCAGCGGAACCGCTTCTACGCCGAGGCGCACCTCCACATCTGCAGCCGCGCCGCGCCGCACGAGCGGACCGTCCAGCGGATCGTCGACGCGCTCGCTTCATGGCGGCCGGCATGAGCATCGTGAACGTCGCTTTGGGCGAGCGCAGCTATGAAATCAGGATCGAGGCCGGCCTGCTCGACCGCGCCGGCGAGGCGCTCGCGCCTTTCGCCCGCGGCGGTCGGCTCGTCGTCGTCTCGGACGAGATGGTGTGGGCGGCGCAGGGCGAGAGGCTGCGCGCGAGCGGGCTGGAGATCGTCCCCCTGGTCGTGCCGGCGGGGGAGGGCAGCAAGAGTTGGGCGCAGCTCGCGGCGCTGACCGAGCGGCTGCTCGAGCTCGGCATCGAGCGGAGCGACCATATTATCGCCTTCGGCGGCGGCATGGTCGGGGACCTTGCCGGCTTCGCCGCCGCGATCCTGAAGCGCGGCTGCCGCTTCGTGCAGGTGCCGACCACTTTGCTCGCCCAGGTCGATTCCTCGGTCGGCGGCAAGACCGCGATCAACGCCGCCGGCGGCAAGAACATGGTCGGCGCCTTCCACCAGCCCGCCGCCGTGCTGATCGACCCGAATACGCTCGACACCCTGCCCGATCGCCAGCTTCGCGCCGGTTATGCCGAAGTCGTGAAATATGGCCTGATCGGCGATGCCGGCTTCTTCGCCTGGTGCGAGGCGGAGGGCGCGGCTCTGCTCGCCGGCGACCCCGCGGCCCGGCTCCACGCGATCGAGACCAGCATCCGCGCCAAGGCCGCGATCGTGGCCGAGGACGAGCGGGAAACCACCGGCCGGCGCGCCTTGCTCAATCTCGGCCATACGTTCGGCCATGCGGTCGAGGCCGAAGGCGGCTTTTCGCGCCTGCTCCACGGCGAGGCGGTGGCTCTGGGCATGGCCCTCGCCTTCCGTTTCTCGGCCGAGCGCGGCCTCTGCGCCCCGGCGGATGCGGAGCGCGTCGTCCGGCATCTGGGGGCGATCGGCCTTCCCACCCGGCTGGAGCTCGGCACGCCGGCGAGCCTCGTCGCGCATATGAAGGACGACAAGAAAGCGAGCGGCGGCCGCATTCCCTTCATCCTCGCCCGCGGCATCGGCGACGCCTTCGTCGACCGGTCGGTGGCGCTCTCCGAAGTCGAAGCCTTCCTGGCGCGGCAGCTTTAGTCCTCCCCTGCCTTTGCAGGGGAGGGGGACCATGCATAGCATGGTGGAGGGGCTTCTTGCGCCGAAGAGCCCCTCCACCGCGCTTCGCGCGGTCCCCCTCCCCTCGAAATCGAGGGGAGGATTTAGGTCGGCGGACATTTCTTCCAGCCGGGACCCCGCACGAACCGCCCCGGCGTCGCCCCGGTATGCGCGCCGTCGCGGATCACCTGGACGCCGTTCACGAACACGTCGCGCATGCCGGTGGCGAATTGCTGGGGCCTTTCGAAGGTGGCGTTGTCGCGGATCGTTGCCGGGTCGAAGATGGCGATGTCGGCGAAATAACCGGCGCGGAGCATGCCGCGGTCCCGGATGCCGAGGTTATGGGCCGGCAGCGCCGCCAGCCGCCGCGCCGCCTCCTGCAGCGGGATCAATTTCTCGTCGCGGACATAGCGGCCGAGCAGTCGCGCGAAATTGCCATAGGCGCGCGGATGGGTGCTCGATTTCAGGAACACGCCCTCCGGCGCCTGCGCCGACGCGTCGGAGCCGAAGCTCACCCAGGGCAGGCGGATCTGCCGGCGGACATTGTCCTCGTTCATGATGAAATAGGCGACGCCGATCCGGGTGCCGTCCTCGATGACGAGGTCGATCGCCGTCTCTTCGGCGCTCTTGCCGCGCATGCGCGCGACCTCGGCGAGGCTCTTGCCGGTCAGCGGCTTCAGCGCGGGGTTCTTGAAGGCGAGGAGCAGCACCTTCTCCGGCTCCTTCACCACCAGATTCGTATCCTCCGATTTCTGGCTCGGGGAGCGCATTTCGGCGAGGATGCGGGCGCGCACCGCCGGCTCCCTCATCCGCGCGATCCACGCCTCGACGCCGCCCGCCTGCGCCCAAATCGGGATCGCCGCGTCGAGCCCGGTGGCGCTGGCGACATAGGTGTACATGTCGGCAGTGATGCGTTGCCCGCGCGCCCGCGCCGCCGCGATCCGGGCGACGACCGCATCGATCTTGCCCCAATTCGGCCGCCCCGCTTGCTTGAGATGGTAGATTTCGGCGGGCGCGCCCGAATTGGCGGAGATGGCGATCAGCTCGTCGATCGCTTCGAGCAGCTTCGGCCCCTCGTCGCGGATATGGCTGATATAGAGGCCGCCGCACCGGCCGGCCTCCCGCGCGAGCGCGGTCAGCTCCGGAGTCTCGGCGAAGGTCGCGGGCGCGTAGATGAGCGAGGAGCCGACGCCCATCGCGCCTTCGTCCATCGCCTGCCTGACCAGGGCCCGCATCCGGCGAAGCTGCCGCGGGTTCGGGTCGACGTCGCCCTCGCCGAGCTCGTGCACCCGGATCGTCGTCGCGCCGACGAAGCTCGCCACGTTCGGCGAGACGCCCTTGCGCTCGAGGAAGCCGAGATAGTCGCCGAGGCTGGTCCAAGCGATCGGATAGCGGATGTCGGCCTGCCGCGTCGCCTCGTGCCGCTTCATCTCGGCATTCCACGGTCCCATCGACTCGCCCTCGCCCATCACTTCGAGGGTGACGCCCTGGCGGATGTCGCTCTCGCCGCGGCCGTCGGCGATCAGCGATTCGTTCGCCCAGCTCAGCATGTTGACGAAGCCAGGCGCGATGGCGAGGCCGCTGACGTCGAGCTCGCGCCGCCCCCGTCCGGCAACATGGCGGGCCACCGCGACGATGCGGCCGTCCAGAATCGCGACGTCCCCGGCGAACGGCGCCGAGCCGCTGCCGTCGTAGATCGTGCCGCCGCGCAGCACCGTATCGTAACGCGGCGGCGGCGCGGCGCTGCCCAACAAGGCAACGGCGGTCAGCAGCGAGAGGATTCTGAAACGCATCGGCTCTCCCCTTTTCAGGGAGAGCCTAGCGCGTTCTCAGGGCCTTGTCCCCGGCGGGGGGTCAGCCGCCGCGGCGCATCCGTTCGGCGCCTTCGCGCATCTTGACGGCGCCCCTGCGCATTTTCTCGGCGCCCTCGTGGAGCTTCGGGATCGCCGCGACGAGCTCGGCATCGGTCACATTGTGGCCCTGGCGCGCTTCGCGGGCGATCTGCTCGGCGCGATATTGCGGCGAGCGCAGCTTTTCGGCGGCTTCGTCCATCTTGCGGGCGCCCTCCTCCATGCCGCGGGCGCCTTCCTCCATGCCCCGCGACCCTTGGGCGAGGCCGCTTATGGCCTCGGTCCGGGCGTTGGCCGCGGCGCGGCGGATCTCGGCCATCCGCTCCGGCGCCAGCGCGCGCCCGACCTCCTCGCGCACCCGGGCCGCTTCGCGCATCGCTTCGTCCCGGGACTCCATCGTCTCGCGCAGCGCCTCGCGGACGCTCTCGGCGATCTCGCGGCCGTCGACCGGCGCCCAGCCTTCGCGCGGCGGCCGGGGAGGCGCCGGCGGCGCCGGCGGCGCCATCATAGCCGCAAGGGCGAGGGGGGTGGGCGCGGCCGCGGGCACGGCCGGCGCTTCGGGCGTGTCGGGCGCCATGGGCGTCGCCGTCATCGCGGACGAGGGCGCCGGCGGTGCGTCGGGGGCAGCCGGCGCCTCGGGAGCCTGCGGCCGGACGGGGGCCGGCGTCATCGCCGGTGCGTGCGGCGCGGCCGGTGCGTAGATCGTGGCGACGACCGGCTTCAGCGCCGCGATCGGCGCGGCGATCAGGGCGCAGAGCGCCATCGCCGCCCGCACCAGGCGCGGATCGGGCGCGCCGACCCGCAGCCGCCGGGCGAGGATCGCCTTCACCCGCCGGCCGAGGCTCTTGTCGGCGATGGCGGTGGCGGGAAGCCGCGGCGCTCCGGCATGGCGGGCGCAGCTGAGCAGGGTCTGGGCGTAACGATCGGGCGCGACGAAGGCGAGGGCGCGCGCATCCGCGGCTTCCTCGGCCTCTTCGACCAGGCGCCGCTCGAGCAGCCACATCAGCGGGTTGAACCAGAAACAGGCGATTGCGAGCCGCGCCAGGATCAGCACCGCCCAGTCGCGCCGCACGATATGCGCCATCTCATGGGCAAGGACCGCTTCGGCCTCGGCCGGCGTCCGCGCCGTATCGCGGTCGAGCAGGATGACGGGTCGCCGCCAGCCCCAGCTGATCGGCGAAGGCGTGTCGGCGACGAGGAGCCTTACCGCGCCACGGAAGCCGGCCGCTTCACGCGCGCGGCCGAGCGCCTCGGTCCATTCCGGTCGGTCCGGGACGCTCGCGTTCCGCGTCCAGCGGCGCAGCGTCGCCAATCCGGCGAGGAGCCGCACCGCGACCATCGCCGCGCCGCCCAGCCACAGCCATTCGAGGAGGGGCACCGGATCGTCCCAGGCGCCGGCCGCCGGCGCGGCTGCCTGCGGCAGGGGCAGCGAGCCGATCGCGGCAAAGGCGGCCGGCGCGGCGGGCGCCGTCTCGCGCACCGTCTGCGTCACCACCGGCAGCGCCGGCAGCAACAGCGCGATCAGCGGCAAAGCGAGGATCATCGCCACCGCCATGCGCAGCACCGCCGAGCGTTCGCCCGCCGGACGGAAGCGGAGCGCCGCCGCGACGGCGAGCGCGGCACCGCTGATCAGGGCCGATTTCCACGCCATTTCCACCAGAAAGTCGAAGTTCATGATCCGCGCTCCCTCGCTTGGTCGATCGCCCGCTGGAGCGCTTCCAGCTCCGCGGGGTCGAGATCCCTGGACAGTCCGAGCAAAGCGGTCGCCGCCGACGCCGCCGACCCATTGAAAAAGGTCTTCACCAGCTGGCGCAAAGCCGATTCCCGGACCTTGGCGGGCTGCGGCACGCTCTCATAGACATAGCTCTGCTCGACCAGGCGGTGGCGGAGGAGGCCTCGCCGTTCGAGCCGCGCCAGCAGCGTGCGCACCGCCGAATGGCTGGGCGGCTCGCGCATGGCGGCGCGCACCGCGACCGCCGTGGCCGTCCCGGCGCTGGCGACGATTTCGAAAATTTCGCGCTCACGGCGCGGCAGGCCCTCAATCATCCGACTCGCGCTTTCCTTCTGCTACATCTGTAACATGCCACAGATGTAGCATTTGACAAGCCCGTTCGTCGAAGGAAGCGGCCGTTTCGTCGATCAAGCCGTCGATGAAACGGGCGCGGGCCTTATTTTCGCGGCTTGCGGAAGCGGTAGGCGACGCGGTCGGTCTTGCCGCGGATCGCGGGATCGAAGACGCTCTTCTCATGGTCGTCGGCCGGGTTGCGGAGCAGGCTCGATTCCGCCTCCAGCACGAAGCCCGCGCGCTGGAAATCGGCCTTGATCGTGGCCGGATCGATGCGGTGATACTTTTCGACGACGGCGCGCGTGTCGCCGCCGGGATTGGCGACATGGTCGATCACGGCGACCGTCCCGCCCGGCTTCATCGACTGATAAAGCGTGGCCAGGATCGCTGCCGGATCCATGCGCGGCAGCCCGTAGCGGGCACTCTCCCAGTAGAAATCGTGATAATTGAGGTGGATCATCGCGAAGTCGAAGGCATTGGCCGGCAGCGACAGCGCCGTCGCGGGCGTGACGAAGAAGCCGACATTGGCCTGCCGCTGCTTCAGCGCCGTCCAGGCGGCGCGCGCCTTGTCGTTGACGAAGTTCGACGGGTCCCAGGCAAGGACGCCGCCCGCCGGTCCGACCGCGCGGCCCATGATCTCGCTATAATAGCCGGAGCCCGCGAAAAGATCGAGGGCGATGTCGCCCCGCCTCAGCCCCTCGAACTGCAGGATCTCGACCGGCTTGCGGCTCTCGTCGAGCTTCGTCTGATCCTCCGGCCGTCCGGGACCGGCAACGGCGGCGGCAATGTCGGCCGCGGCGGCCCTGGGCGCGACGGCGTGCGCCCTCGGCCTCGCCGCCGCCGGCGCGAAGACCGTCGCCGCCAGCAGCAGCGCGGTCAGTGTCAGCATGGTCTTGCGCATCGAAATCCTCCCCGGTCGTTTCGCCTGCAATAGCCGACGGCAGGACGGGGCGCCAGCTTCGGACCTGGCGTCGACGCCTTTGAGACGACGGCTCTACGGCGGGCGGCGCTCGAACCTATTTATCCGTCGGCCGGGATTGGAGTCCGCCTGGCTTTCGCCATGTTCGGCACCAACCCGCATACTGTTGCAAAAGCGCTACATTCCGCAGAATTCTGTTGCAGCGTCGGCGCCCGCTCTTGAACCGATCCCCCGAATCGTCTCTGCCACACCCTGAGACCGTGCGGGGGAACGCCGGTCGCATAATAAGGGAACCTCGGGATGAAGAAATTTGGCCTTCTCGGCAGCAGCGCAATTGGCTCCGCTGCCTTTATCGGATTTACGCTCGTCGCCGCGACGCCCGCCTACGCGCAGGGCGGGACGGCGCCGCAGACGGATTGCTCGACTCTTGCGACCCAGGCCGAGCGGGATGCCTGCACGAGCGCGGAGGCGCCGGCTTCGGCCACCCAGTCCGTCGATCAGCCGATTACGGTCACGGGCACCCGCATTCGCCGTCCCAACCTTCAGTCACCGGTGCCGATCACCTCGATGACGGCCGAGGAGCTCCCGAACCAGGGCCAGGCCAATATCGGCGACGCCCTCAACGACCTTCCGTCGATTCGGTCGACCTTCAGCCAGCAGAATTCCGGCCGCTTCATCGGCACCGCCGGCCAGAACTTCCTCGATCTGCGCGGCCTTGGCACCACCCGCACGCTGGTGCTGGTCAACGGCCGCCGTCACATCACCGCCTCCCCGGGCGACTTCATCGTCGACGTCAACACGATCCCGCAGGATCTGGTCGAGAGGATCGACATCGTCACCGGCGGCGAGGCGGCCATTTACGGTTCCGACGCCGTCGCCGGCGTCATCAACTTCATCCTGAAGCGCGACTTCGACGGCATCCGCCTGCGCGCCCAGGACGGCATCTCTTCGCGCGGCGACCGCAACATCGACTTCACCACGCTGACCGCCGGCCGCAATTTCGCCGACGGCCGCGGCAACATCGCGGTTTCGCTCGAATATACGAGGGCCGCTCCGCTCTACTTCCGGGACCGCGATGCTCTGACCGGCGCCTATAGCGGCCGCTGCCAGTTCCAGGTGACCCAAAACACGGTCGGCGAGCCCCAGGCCGGCGACGGCATCCCCGATCGCACCTTCCTTTGCGGCATCAGGAACGCCACCCTCTCCGACGGCGGCACGATCGGTCAGATCAACGCGGCCGGCGATTTCCTCCGCTTCGACAATACGGGCAGTCTCGTCGTCGATCATCCGACCCAGTCGTTCGTGCCCATCGGGTCGGGCAACCAGCAGGGCGGCACCGGCTCGACGCTGCGCAACACCGGCCAGCTCGCCGTGGGCCAAAAGCGCTATACCGCCAATGTCCTTGCGCATTTCGACGTATCGAACGCTTTGCGCTTCTTCGTGGAGGGCAAGTTCGTCCACCAGGAAGTGGTCCAGGAAGGCCAGCCCAGCTTCTTCCAGGGCAGCATTCCGGGCTTCTTCGGCGGCGGCCGGAACCTCAGCTGCAACAATCCTTTCCTGAGCGCCCAGGCTCGACTCGCCCTCGTCACGACGGGCGCTTCACCGGGTTCCTCGACGGCTGCCTGCGCCCAACAGGTGCCGACGGTGGCAGCGATTCCAGCGACGCCGACCACGCCGGCGGTGCCGGCGGTGCCGGCGCATTTCATCCTGGACGCGAATGGCAACCGCATCTTCGATCCGACTCGCACATTCACGATGTCGCGGTTCAACATCGATTTCGGCGGCCGCCAGGAAGTCGACGAGCGCAACACGTTCCGCATCGTCGGCGGCGTGGAAGGCGACTTCAACAGCAACTGGCATTACGAGCTGTCGCTCAATTACGGCCGCTTCGCATCGACCAACATCGAGAAGAACGACCTCAGGCTGTTCGACCTCAACGGCAATCCGGACGGCTTCCTGCTGGCGCTCGACGCCGTCCGCAACGCTGCGGGGCAGATCGTCTGCCGCGTGAACCAGACCACCGTCACGCGGCCGGACTGCGTGCCCATCAACGTGTTCGGCAACGGCGCTCCGAGCCCGGAGGCGCTGGCGTTCGTCAACACGACCTCGCGCGTGTGGTCGCAGGCGTCGGAGCTCGATGCTCTCGCCTTCATCAGCGGCGACTCGCGGCAGCTCTTCTCGCTTCCGGGCGGCCCGATCGGCTTCTCGATCGGCGCCGAGTACCGGCGTGAGACGGCGGATCAACATGCCGATCCGCTGAGCGCGGCCAGCGGCACCTTCTTCAATGCCTTCTCTCCGTTCCATCCGCCGGCGTTCGACGTGAAGGAAGTCTTTGGCGAGCTCAACCTGCCGATCCTGAAGGACATGCCGCTCGCGCATGAGCTGACGATCTCCGGCGCGGCGCGCTACTCCAAGTACAACACGTCGGCGGGCCACACCTGGGCCTGGAACGTCAACGGCGTCTACTCGCCGATTCCCGACATTCGCTTCCGGGCGAATTATTCGAAGTCGGTTCGCGTGCCTACCCTCGGCGATCTGTACTCGCCGGCTTCGGTGAACTTCGGTTCCGTCGGCGACCCCTGCGATTCGGCGAATATCAACAACGGACCGAACCGGCGCGCGAACTGCGCGGCGCTCGGTGTGCCGGCGACGGTTCTCGCCGGCTCGCCCTGCATCACCGCGACGGCACCGGTAGGCAGCCCGTTCCGGAACTGCGTCGCCAATGCCCAGACGATCCAGTTCCTGTCGGGCGGCAATTCGAGCCTGCAGGCGGAAACCGGCAAGTCGCTGACGGTCGGCGGCGTGCTGACCCCGCGCTTCATGCCGGGCTTCAGCCTGTCGGTCGACTATTTCGACATCAAGGTGACCAACCTGATCGCGGCGCTGAGCGCGCAGCAGATCCTGAACCTTTGCGTCGACGCGACGAACACCAACAACCAGTTCTGCGCTTTGACTTTCGGACGCGATCAGTTCGGGCTGTTCCCTTCGCCTGCCTTGTTCTCCGGCGGCGTCAATTTCGCGGAGCAGACCTCGCGCGGCATCGACTTCGATATGGCTTACCGGCATACCTTCAGCAGCGGTGTCAGGGTGAACGCCCGCGGCATCGCGACCTATACGCTGGAGCGGAACAACTTCACGGATCCCACCAACCCCACCGTGCCGAACCGGCAGCTTAGCGAGCTTGGCGACCCCGTCATCTCCGCCAGCCTGCAGCTCGGCGTCGGTCAGGGGCCCTGGGACATCTCCTACACCGTGCGGTACATCGGCAAGCAGATCATCCAAGGCGCGCAGTATGAGAGCTTCTTCCCGTTCAACGGCCAGCCGCCGCTAAATCCTGACTTTGCTTCGCGGGCTTATTATCCGAGCGTCTTCTATCACGACGCCCGGGTCGCGATTAAGGTCAACAACCGGTATCGGTTCTATCTCGGCGTCGACAACGTGTTCGACAAGAAGCCGCCGCTCGACCTGCTCGGCACGGAAGCCGGCAGCCCCTATTCGTCGATCGGACGTTTCTTCTACGGCGGCGCACAGGTCGACTTCTAAGCGACCTTCACCGCAACCTCTTCGGGGCCGCTCTTCGGAGCGGCCCCTTTCTTTTTGCTTGGCGAGCCAACCGGTTATTTCTCCCGCCGAAGCTCGCCGGTGGCCGGGACGGCCGGCGGCCGCGCCAGCGAAATGTTGCAGAGTCGCTACAGCGACTCTGAAATCAGTGCGCCGCCTCCCGAGACCCATTGCGCGACCGTTACAAATACGATCTGTCGCCTGCTGCGGTCGTGCGGCTTGCGCAGACCGGCATTGGGGGGTTCAGGGATGAACAAATTTGGCCTTCTGGGCAGCAGCGCTATTGGCTCGGCTGCCTTTCTCGGATTCACGCTCCTCGCCGCGGCGCCGGCTCACGCCCAGGGCGGCCAGCCGACGGATTGCTCGGCCCTGCCGACCCCGGCCGAGCGGGATGCCTGCACCGCTCAATTGCCCCCCGCTGCCAATACGACCGTCAGCAGCGACCAGCCGATCACGGTCACCGGCACCCGCATCCGCCGTCCCAACCTTCAGTCGCCGGTGCCGATCACGTCGGTCACCCAGGCCGAGCTGCCCGAGCAGGGCCAGGCGAGCATCGGTGACGCGCTGAACGATCTGCCGTCGCTCCGTTCGACCTTCAGCCAGCAGAATTCCGGCGCCTTCATCGGCACCGCCGGTCTCAACGAGCTCGATCTGCGTGGCCTCGGCACCAGTCGCACCCTGGTGCTGGTCAACGGCCGCCGGCACGTCACGGCCGTTCCGGGCCAGTTCATCGTCGACGTCAACACGATCCCGCAGGATCTGATCGAGAGGATCGACATCGTCACCGGCGGCGAGGCGGCCATATACGGTTCGGACGCCGTCGCCGGCGTCGTCAACTTCATCCTGAAGCGCGACTTCGACGGCGTCCGCATGCGCCTGCAGGACGGCATCTCGTCGCGGGGCGACCGCAACACGCAGGTCGCGACGCTGACAGTGGGCCACAGTTTCGCTGACGGCCGAGCCAATGTCGCCGCCTCGTTCGAATATACCAAGGCGAATCCGCTCTACTTCCGCGATAGGCCTGCACTCACCGGCGCGTTCAGCGGCCGGTGCCAGTTCCAGCTCGTCCAGAACACGGGGGGCGAGCCGCAGGCGGGCGACGCCATTCCCGACCGCAAGTTCCTCTGCGGCCTCAACAACGCGGCTTTGTCCAACGGCGGCACGATCGGCCAGCTCAATTCGGCCGGCGACTTCCTGCGCTTCGACGGCGCCGGCAACCTCTTCGTCGACCACCCGGCCCAGTCGTTCGTCCCGATCGGTTCGGGCAACGAGCAGGGTGGCCAAGGCTCGACTCTGCGCGACACTGGCCAGCTTGCGGTCGGGCAGAAGCGCTACGTCGCCAACCTGCTCGCCCATTTCGACGTCACCAACGCACTTCGCTTCTTCGTCGAAGCGAAATATGTCCGCCAGGATGTCATCCAGGAAGGCCAGCCGAGCTTCTTCCAGGGCAACCTCAACACCTTCTTCCGCGGGAACTTCCCGGCGTTCGGCAACTTCGTGCCGAACATCCGGTGCGACAACGCCTTCCTCGACAGCGGCGACATCGCGACGCTGAAGTCGGTTGGCCTGTGCGCCACGCCCGCATCGTCCGTTCCGCTTTCGCGCTTCAACATCGACTTCGGCGGACGCCGCGAGGCCGATCGGCGCGAAACGTATCGTATCGTCGGCGGCATCGAAGGCAATTTCAACAATAGCTGGCATTACGAGGTTTCGGCCAATTACGGTCACTTCCAGGCGACCAACAGCGAGGAAAACAACCTGTTCTGGGCCGACCTCAACGGCCGCCCGGCGGGCTTCGCGCTGGCCGTCGATGCGGTTCGCAATGCGGCCGGTCAGATCGTGTGCCGCGTCAACCAGGTAACGGTGACGAACCCGGCCTGCGTGCCGCTCAACATGTTCGGCGCTCACCAGCCCAGCCAGGCGGCGCTCGATTTCGTCAATACAACCTCCTATCTCTACTCGCATGCGAGCGAGCTCGACATCCTCGCCTTCGTCAGCGGCGACTCGCAGCAGCTCTTCTCGCTGCCCGGCGGCCCGATCGGCTTCTCGATCGGCGCCGAGTACCGGCGCGAGCGGGCGGACCGCCACGCGGACCCGCTGAGCCAGAGCGGGGCCACCTTCTTCAACGCGTTCAACCGGTTCGCTCCGCCGACATTCGAGGTCAAGGAGCTGTTCGGCGAGATCAACCTGCCGATCCTCAAGGACCTCCCGTTCGCCCGCGAGCTGTCGGTGTCCGGTGCGCTTCGGTATTCCGACTACAACACCTCGGCCGACAAGACCTGGGCGTGGAATGTCAACGGCATCTACTCGCCGGTATCCGATATCCGCTTCCGCGCGAACTATTCGAAGTCGGTGCGCGTGCCGACGTTGACCGATCTTTATTCCCCGGCGTCGCAGAACTTCGCGTTCATCGGCGATCCGTGCGATATCGGAAATGGCAATATCAATAACGGCGCGAACCGGAGGGCCAATTGCGCGGCACTCGGTGTGCCGACGACGATCCTCGCCGGCTCGCCTTGCGTAACGTCGCAGATACCCGGAACTCCGGGATCCGCCGGACAGCCGTTCATCAATTGTACCGCGCGCGCGTCCTCGGTCGGTTTCCTCTCGGCGGGTAACCCCACCCTGACGGCGGAGACCGGCAAGTCGCTGACCGTCGGCGGCGTGCTGACGCCTCGGTTCCTCCCGGGCTTCAGCCTCAGCGTCGATTATTTCCGCATCAAGGTCACCAACCTGATCGCGACGCTGGCCGCCCAGACGATCCTCAACCAGTGCGTCGACCTGCCGAACATCAACAACCAGTATTGCGCAATCGTGTTTCCACGGGACCAATTCGGTCTCTTCCCGAACCCGGCGGCGATCTCCGCAGGCGTCAACTTCGCGAAGCAGACATCGCGCGGCATTGACGCCGACATGTCCTTCCGGCGCGTTTTCTCGAACGGCCTGCGGCTCAACCTGCGCGCCATCGCGACCTACACGCTGGAGAGGAACAACTTCGTCAGCCCGGTCAACCCGGCAATCGGCAGCAGGCAGCTCAGCACGCTGGGGGATCCGGTCTTCTCGGCGAACTTCTCCGCGTCGATCGGCCAAGGGCCTTGGGACTTCTCGTGGAACGTCCGCTATATCGGCAAGCAGATCGTCCAGGGCGCGACGTGGGAGACTTTCTTCCCGTTCGAGGGCCGGGCACCGACAAACCCGGACTTCGCCGACCGAATCTATTATCCGGACGTCTTCTACCACGACATCCGGGTGTCGCTTAAGGTCAACAACCATTACCGGTTCTACCTTGGCGTCGACAATCTGTTCGACCGCAAGCCGCCGCTCGACCTGCTCGGCACGGAGACTGCGAGCCCTTATTCGGGCATCGGACGCTTCTTCTACGGCGGTGCCCAGGTCGACTTCTGATCGACCGTCACTGCGCCATCATTGGGGGCCGCTCTCCGGAGCGGCCCCTTTCTTATGCCGGGATCGATTCCTGCCGCCAGAGGCGTCCGTCGAAGGCAAAAGGCACCGCCCGGCCACGTTCGAAGCCGGTGCCGGTCCACCCAAACACCGTGAGCTCCACGCGCTCGGGCGCGGGGATATCGATCCAGTTGAAGCTCTGCGTCTCGTCGCCGCGCACTCGCGTCGAGGTGGCGGTTCCGGCCTGGATGACGAGCTCCGGGCCGGCGGTCTCGACCATCTCCCGCGCCGAGCGCGAATAAGCGTGGTGGAAATGGCCGGCGAGGAGGAGGTGCACCCCGGCAGCGCCGATCGCCTCGAGCGCCTCTCCGCGGCGTCCGACCGTCTTGGTGAGGCCTTCGCTTTCCCCGATCGGCATGGCGAACAGGGGATGATGGGTGACGAGGATGCGGGTCTTTCCGGGTGATACCTCCCGGAAGCGTTCCCGGATCAGGGCCATCTGCTCATGGCTGATCCGCCCGTCCTTGAAGGTCAGCGAGCGGGCGGTGTTGATGCCGAGGACGGCGATCTCGTCGGTCTCGAACCAGGGGCAGAGCTCCTCGTCGATATAGCGGCGGTAGCGATGGAGCGGCCGGGCGAAGCGGCGGGCCACGTCGTAGAGCGGGATGTCGTGATTGCCGGGGACGGCGAGCACGGCCAGCCCGGCCTGCTCGATCCGGTCGACGAAGCCGCAGGCCATGCGATATTGCTCGACCCGGGCGCGCTGGGTGAAGTCGCCGCTGATGACGACGAGGTCCGGCCGCAACGCGGGGAGAAGGGCTTCGAGCGCATCGACGATCCTCGGATCGTGAGCGCCGAAATGGACGTCGGAAAGATGGGCGATCATGGCCATCCCGGCTCTGAACGTGCGGCCGACCGCGCGGTTTCAGCTCCAGCCGCGGTCGTGCCGCCGGCCGAGCGTGGTCAGCAGCTCATATTGCGACAGGCCGGAAGCCGCCGCGGCGCGCGGCAGGTCGTAGTCGAGCTCCACCCAATCGCCTTCGGCGAGACCCGGGGCCGCGTCGACGACGATCGCGGTCAAATCCATCGAGACCCGCCCGGCGACCGGCAGCGCCGCGTCGCCGGCGAGGGCGCGGCCGGTATTGGAGAAGCCGCGCAGATAGCCGTCCGCATAGCCGATATTGAGGATGGCGAGCTCGGTCGGCCGCGCGGCGGTGAAGGTGGCGTTGTAGCCGATCGTCCCGCCCGCCTCGACGCAACGGCGCTGGACGATCTGCGCTTCGACGCGGGCGACCTGGCGGATCGCGTCCCTTGCCTCGGGCCGCGCAACGCCGCCGTAAAGGGCGAGGCCGGGCCGGGTCAGGTCGAACGCATAGTCCGCGCCGAGGCAGATGCCGGCGCTGTTGGCGAGGCTGAGGCGCCGGTGCGGTATGCGCGCGGAGAGGTCGACCAGCGCCTGGCGCTGCCGCGCGTTCATCGCCACATCCTCGTCGGCGCAGGCGAGATGGCTCATCAGCGTCTCGATCACGAGCCCGTCGAGCAGGCCCGTAGCGATATCGGCCGGCGCCAGGCCGAGTCGGTTGATGCCGGTGTCGGCCATCACGTCGCAGGCCCGTCCCGCTCCGGCCTCGCGCCAGCGGCGCACCTGGCCGGGCGTGTTGAGCACTGGCCGCGCCGGCGACGCCGATGCGATTTGCATGTCCTCGTCGCGAAGCCCGTGGAGGACGGACACCGACGCGCCGCCGGCGGCGGCAAGGATCTCCTCCGCTTCGGCCCAGGTGGTGACGAAGAAATCGCGGCAGCCGGCGGCGGCGAGGCGGTGGGTCGCCTCGACCGCGCCCAGGCCGTAGGCGTCCGCCTTGACCGCCGCGCCGCAGGCGGCCGAACCGCTGCGCGCCTTCAGCCAGCGCCAGTTGGCGACCAGAGCGCCGCCGTCGAGGCGAAGACGAAGAGGCGAAGGCGGAAGGGTCACCGGCGCAGGCGATAACGCCGGCGGGACGCTCATTCCAGTTCCTTGCCCGCGGTTTCAGGCAGCCAGAAGAAGGTCACGACCAGGGCCATGGCGACGACGGCCACGGTGTACCAGATGCCGGCGAAAGGATCGCCGGTACGGGCGACGATATATTGGCTGATCAACGGCAGGAAACCGCCGAAATAGCCGGTGCCGATATGATAGGGCACCGACAAGGAGGTGTAGCGAACGCGCGCCGGGAACAATTCGACCAGCAGGGCCGCGACCGGCCCGAAGGTCATGCCCGAAAGCATGCCGATGATCACGATCGCCAGCACGATCTGCCAGGCGCGCGACAAAGGCGGCACGATCTTCTGCAGCGGATAGCCGGCTGTCTTGAGCGCGGCGTCGAGTGCCTTCGGATCGGCGGTGTCCACCTTCGCGGTGCCGATGGTGACGAGGGGAGCGGTGG
Organism: Alphaproteobacteria bacterium; assembly: GCA_028293025.1. Lineage (GTDB taxonomy): Bacteria > Pseudomonadota > Alphaproteobacteria > Sphingomonadales > Sphingomonadaceae > Allosphingosinicella. The sequence goes on along the minus strand of JAQGLF010000301.1, from coordinate 424 downwards.
CGATCGCGCTCTGGACCTTATGATAGGCGACGCCCTTCTTCGAGAGCGAGTCGAGCACCTTGCCGCAGGCGGTCGGCTGCACCTTGGCGAAGGGATCGTAGCGGCAGTCGCTGCCGGTGACGACGACGGGGCTGCGCTGCATCGCCGCCGACAGCTCCGGATTGGCCGCGGCCGCCATCCAGTGGAACAGGGGGAACATCAGGATGAGCGTGAGCGCATAGCCCGCGACGATCGGCTTCTTCCGCCCGATCCGGTCCGACAGCCAGCCGAACAGGATGAACCAGAACATGCTGAACACCGCGGCGATGCCGATCATCAGCCGGGCGGCGGTGTCGTCGATGCGCAGCGCATTCTGGAGGAAATAGAGGCCCTGGAACTGGGCGGTGTACCAGATGACGGTGAGGCCGGCGGCGATGCCGAACAA